>JBILCR010000402.1:0-2639 GCA_044353055.1 Flavobacteriales bacterium | reverse complement strand
AAAAACTACCCGGGTACTTCTAAATTAAATTTTGAGGTAAAATATAAAAGCGAATCAGCAATACAGCTCGAAGCCAAATCAAAAAGCGGAAAGGCAATACAGTTTACATGGACCTTAAATCCGAATAGCTACAAAGTAAATTTCAAAGCACATTTACTCAACGAGAAAGGTGCAAATACATCTCCTGGTAAAGCAACTTTAGTGTTTTCACACCCTTTAAATACGAAGGAAAAAAACACTCAGAATGAACGAGACAATTCAACGGTTTACTATCAAACCCAAGAAGATGGCGATGTTGATAAGCTTAATCCCATTGGTGCTGATAGTATGATTTCTGAAAATGAGCTTAACTGGATCGCATTTAAACAACAGTTTTTCACTACATCGATAATCCCCAAAAACAAAATCCTTAAGGGATCAAAAGTGGCTACCTATACTGATGAGGCGAATCAAAAATCAAAAAGCTTCTACGGTGAATTGAGCATTCAGCCTGAAGCTAATCAACAAACCGTTGAATTCGACTTCTATTTTGGTCCAACAAAATTTACAGAATTAAAAGAGGCTGGATTTGATTTAGAAAAACAAATTCCACTCGGCTGGGGCATATTTGGCTGGGTAAATAAATTTTTAGTGATACCTGTTTTTAATTGGCTAGATAACTTCGGCATAGGTTATGGGATTATTATCCTTTTACTAACCATAATTATAAAGCTATTTTTATTACCATTACAATTCAGATCTTATTTGTCTCAAGCCAAAATGAGGGTGATTAAACCTGAAATGGATGAGTTAAACAAGAAATACGAGCAGGCAGATCCCTTGAAAAAACAACAAGCGGTGATGGAACTTTACAAGGAGACGGGAATTAATCCATTAGGTGGTTGCGTCCCACTTTTATTCCAGCTTCCCATATTACTTGCTATGTTTAATTTCTTTCCTAATGCTATTGAATTGCGTCAACAAAGCTTTTTATGGGCCGATGACTTATCGACGTTTGATTCGATTGGCACTTTGCCTTTCACCATTCCCGTATATGGTGATCATGTGAGCCTTTTCGCCCTTTTAATGACCGTATCAACCATCATTTATTCATCCATGAACAACCAGCTCACCGCCGGCAACGATCAGATGAAAGCCCTTAAATGGATGATGTATGTTATGCCTGTAATTTTCCTTTTTGTACTCAATAGCTATGCAGCAGGCTTAAATTATTATTATTTCCTTGCCAACATAATAACCTTCGGACAACAATTCGCTTTCACCAGGCTAATCAACGAAACAAAAATCAAGGAAAAAATTCAGGCACATAAATTAAAACCTGCCGACAAAAAAGTGTCAAAATTCCAACAAAAGTTGGAAGAAATGGCAAAAGCCAAAGGCATTAATCCGGGCGGTAAAAAGTAATCAAAGAGGCTTCAATCTGATTGACTTGCTCCATTGGACCAAAAACAATAATTCGATCGCTGTTGTAAACTCTTTGAGATGTTTCAGGATTTACCTGTATATCAGCGTCATGCTTAATTGCTAAAATTGAAACATTAGCGTCATTTTGTTTTAATAAATCGCTCAAACATACCCCATCTTTGCTTAACCCCTGAATTATGATGGTACGCAGCTCTGTTCCGGGCAAGCTCTCCATAACATCTGCACCCATTAAGTGCTCAAACCGAATGCTTCGTTCCATAGTATAATTGCGTTCTCTAAAACGCTGAATTCTCTGTTCTATTTCAGTTTTAGGGACATCAAACTGCTTCAAAATCCGAATCACCGATTCAACACTAATTTCAAAATGACGACTAATAAGTTCATTGGCTCCTGCATCATACAATCGGGTAAAAACGGCTGAATCATTGGCTATGGCCAATATCTTACAATGTTCAGAATTCTTTCGAACAGCATCAATTACCGCTTTAATGTCGCGTTCGTTTTTTAAGGTAATTACGACCATTTTAGCACTATCAATTAGTGCATGACGCAATACTTCTACATCCGTGGCATTGCCATACATGATCTTATTTCCACGATCCAGTTTTGAACTTAGGACTATTTCTGGATCTTTATCGATTGCTATAAATGATATTTTTGACAATTTAATAACCTTACTTATTTGAATGCCAATATCACTGAATCCAATAATTACTAAATGATCCTTATTGGCATATATTTCATTATGCGCAAAGCTTTCGAAAGATTTTTTTTGCCCGAAACCTTTAAAGGAAAATTTCTGATTCAAGGCCTGAAATAACCATACGGTAATTAAGTCGGCCTTCTCCAGTAAGGCTGGAGTTATTCCCATTGTAAAAACTGTAACTGACAGTAACAATTGGTAATTATCTTGCTGTAATAAGTTGAACTCAAATGCGGCATCAGCTAAAACAAATGAAAATTCACCAATCTGTGCAATAAACACCCCCCCAAGCAGCGCAGTTCGGAGATCGGCGCCTCCCATTCGAATGGAAATACATCCAGCAACACTTTTAATAATAACAACAAAAAAAACTGCCGTTAAAACTTCGAAAAAATGTGCATACACAAAGTTTAAATCTACAAGAAGCCCAATGGAAATAAAGAAAAAACTGGTAAATACTTCCCTAAACGGAAGTATAGTAGAAAAGGCCTCGTGGCTATAATCCGACTCT
>JBILCR010000401.1:0-2641 GCA_044353055.1 Flavobacteriales bacterium | reverse complement strand
AAGCCTAAAGGCGGACTTATCGATTTTAATCTTAAAGAGCTTTGGGCCTATCGCGATTTGTTGTTTTTATTGGTTCGAAGAGATATCATTACCGTATACAAGCAAACGCTACTTGGTTTTTTTTGGTTTATTATTCCGCCGGTTCTCAACGCTTTAACCTATTTGGTCATCTTTGGCCTGTTTGCCAAAGTCGAAACCGGAGCCGATAATATTGTATTGTTTTATTTGATTGGTGTAATTACGTGGAGCTATTTTTCGGATTGTATCAATCGCACTGCTACCACCTTTCGGGCAAACGCCTCGGTTTTCGGAAAGGTGTATTTTCCACGATTAATTGTTCCGCTTTCATCTGTTATCTCTGCCCTGATTAAATTTTTGGTGCAATTAGCCTTTTTAATTGTTGTAATTGCTTGGTTTGCGGTTTCGGGCAATGCGCCCAACATACAATGGAATCACATCGCTATTTTGCCGATTCTATTGCTTATAATGATGTTTACCGGAATGTCGTTTGGGCTCATTATTTCTTCATTGACAACAAAATACCGCGACTTAAGTAATATTGTTCCTTTTGCCGTTCAGTTTCTCATGTATGCCACACCGGTAATTTACCCGGCCAGCTTTTTCCCTGAAAAATGGCAATGGATTTTTAACTGGAATCCGATTAGTCCGTTAATTGAAATGTTTCGGTATGTAATGTTGGGAACAGATCGCTTTAATATCATGCATTTGGGATATAGTGTGGCATTTAGCATACTTTGTTTTTTTATTGGTTTGATGCTCTTCTCCCGAACTGAGCGTAATTTTATGGATACTGTGTAGTATGGAGCCCGTAATTCAGGTTGATAATGTGTCGAAAATGTTTCGTTTAGGCGAAGTAGGGGCATCCACCTTGACTGAGGATTTGCGCGCTCTGTTTCGCAAAATAAGCGGGAAATCGGGACCAGAAATTGACGAGAACGACAGAACAAGCGGGGTTTCTACGGGCAGTGTTTGGGCACTTCAAAACATCGGTTTTGAGGTAAATCGCGGCGAAATTGTTGGCCTTGTAGGTAGAAACGGCGCTGGTAAATCAACCTTGTTAAAAATTCTATCGCGCACCACGGCACCCACATCGGGCGAAATACGCATGAAAGGCAAGGTGGCGAGTTTATTAGAGGTAGGTACCGGGTTTCATCCCGATTTAACCGGTCGCGATAACATCTATCTCAACGGAGCCATTTTGGGCATGCGTCGTTCCGAGATTAAATCCAAATTTGATGAAATCGTCGAATTTGCAGGGGTACAACGCTACATCGATACTCCGGTGAAACGGTATTCCTCGGGCATGTATGTTCGTTTGGCATTTGCTGTTGCAGCGCATCTCGATCCTGAAATATTGATCATCGATGAGGTATTGGCAGTAGGCGATGCCGAGTTTCAGGCTAAATGTCTAGGCAAAATGAAAGATGTGGCCGACAAAGGCCGAACGGTTTTGTTTGTGAGCCATAACATGGGCGCAGTTGCCGACTTATGCACACGTGCTATTCTGCTGCAAAACGGACGCTTAACAATGGACGGCCAAACAGAAAACGTAATTCGCACCTATGTAAAGCAAAACATGAATGTGGGGCTGAATGATGCATCGGCGTTGAACGATCCTACAGTGCGCCGTGGCACCGGAGAGGCGCGCTTTGAGGCAATTAAAATGACTAATGCAGAAGGTGTTGAGATAAATGAATTTCAGAAAGGCGAAACCATTTTGTTTAAACAAAAAGTGCGGATATATGCTGATATTCCAGTATTGTACTCCAATATTTCGCTGCGATCGGGACGTACCCGCGATGTAATTACATCGACAGGTCGTAACAGCGTTTTAGGCGGGCCATTTAAAGCCGGACAGGAAATCGAAATTGAGTATGCGTTTGAAAATCAAGCGTTGAATCCAGGGGTATATGAAACCTATTACTGGCTAGGCGACGATCGAACAGAAACGGCACTTGATGTAGTCGATAACCTATTGGCTCCGCTTGTTGTAAATATACCGGATGATGTAAATTCTTTGCATATTGCAGGATACTTTGAACTTCCATTTACTTTTAACTCCAAATCACTTTGAAATAATTCAGCAATGGCGCTAAACGATAAACGTATTTTAATTACAGGAGGAACCGGGTCGCTGGGGAAGAAACTCGTTGAAATAATTCTGAACCGCTATCCCGATGTGAAGCGGCTGGTGATATTTTCTCGCGACGAGCTGAAACAATTCGAAATGAGCCAAGAATTTCCGGAAGACAAATATCCCTGTATTCGGTATTTTCTGGGCGACATTCGCGATGCAGCAAGGCTAAAACGTGCCTTTGAAAATGTGGATGTGGTTATTCATGCAGCAGCGCTAAAACAGGTTCCAGCGGCAGAGTACAACCCGTTCGAATTTATTAAAACCAACGTATTGGGGGCGCAAAACATTATTGACGCCTGTTTCGACAGCGGTGTAGAAACCGTTGTAGCACTTTCGACCGATAAGGCAGCGGCTCCAATAAATCTTTACGGCGCCACCAAATTATGTTCTGATAAGCTTTTTGTGGCCGCAAATAATATCAAGGGCAAGCACAACGTGCGGTTTTCGGTAGTTCGCTATGGAAACGTGATGGGCTCGCGCGGA
>JBILCR010000055.1:0-9256 GCA_044353055.1 Flavobacteriales bacterium | reverse complement strand
TGAAACCGTTGGTTCTTGAACACGAAGCGATTCGGCTTCACCCGATAGCATGGTCCAGATGTCCGGAACCAAGTAGCGGTCTGTTCCAATTTCTTTTTTCAGCTTTTCTTTTATCCACAAGGTTAGGAGCTCCTGTGCAGATATATCGAGCGCTTCTGCTAATGCCAATACCTGCTTACGGGTGGGCATGCGTTTGCCCGATTCAAATTTGCTTATTAATGCCTGATCGATTCCGAGTTTTTGTGCAATTTCGCGCACCATCAAGCCTTTACGCTCGCGGGTAGTTTTTAGATAGGCATTCATATTCTTTTTATTGTCAAGACAAATTTAGTCATTATTCCCTGGTTTACCTCCTCTATTTAATTTTCTTAGCCATACAATTTCAAATACCTTTGATTTTCAAAAGAATATTTTAATACATGCTAGGTAAACCTTATATAGCATTACTGCACATTTTGTTATTTGCCGTAATCGGCAATGCTCAACCCAACCTTGCTAATGATGCTACGATGAGTCTTGGCGGATCTGTGAGTGGTCAAAACGTAGGGTTCCCGTATTATGGTATTTATAATTTGGTTCCAAATGGGAATTTGAACGGATATATCTTTAATCAGTCGAATAACGGATGTTCTGCAACAGCACAATTTTCTTTTGGATCGCCATATTCGGGTTGGTATACTCAAAGCCCGAGTGTTTTTCAGCCCAGCGGATGGAATTACCAAGGAGGGTTTAATTTCGGCCACAGCGCAGCATGGACATGCAATGTGCAAAATGCAGCATCACCGGTGCATCAATCTCATGCCGTTTTGAATGGTGCAATTTACAATGGCGCTCTCTTGCTGCGAACGCATTTTAACAACAGCGGCACCCAGGAAATGCGCGAATACATGTACGTTAAGCTGGCGCGTCCGTTGATGCATGGAAAAACCTACACCATTCGTTACACGGTTGCTTCAGTGTATCCTGCAAATTCGATTAATGAACAACAAACATGGCACGATCAATTGGGGGTGTATCTCAGCAGCGAGCCTCCGAACTGGCAAGGTTCTTATTTAAATTATCCGATCACCGATGTTGTTCCCATTGTAACAACTCCCACAGGACAATTAGTTAGTGATACCGCAGTAATTGTGCAGCAAGAAATCACAGGCAACGGCGAGCAATGGCTTATGATTGGTTGTTTTGCTCCAACAAATCTATTGAGTTCAAGTGCCCCCATCGACTCTGTTCATACCTCATATTACATTTTCGACAATTTTGCCATCTGGGATAACCAATGCGACAATCCTATTTTTCTAACACTTCCCAATCCGGCTATTTCACCAGCATGTGCTCCGCTTAACCAGTATATTTACTCTACTGCTGGATTTAGCGATTACCATTGGTACATCAACGATTCGCTACAAACCGAAAACACGGTTTCGTTTATTTACAGTTCAACGCAAACGCACACCCTTTCGCTGGCAGCCGGAACCGGGGCTTGTTATGATTCTATTTCTGTCGAATATCCTATTCAGGAAATTCATTTACAATTGCCTAACGACACCTTTTTGTTTTGTGGTGATTCCATAAGCCTGGACCCTGAAAGCTCAGGCAACGTTGGTATTCAATGGCATGAATGGACTAACCTTCAATCGTCTGAGGTTACCTTTAATCCAGCGGCCTACACTATTTCAGAAAACGGAATTTATGCCATTCGAACAAGGTCGGTAACGGGCTGCTTTTTTTACGACACCCTCACGGTATCGCCTCATCAACTGCCCGATTTTAATTTAGATAACGAGGCAATCCCGATAATTCTGCAACGTAACTCAAGTTGTTTGAATGAAAATGATGGTTTTGTAGAAGTAACTTACCCCGGACTTTCAGGTCTCACATATCAATGGTCAATGGCACTGAATTCAGATACCGCTCATGGAATTTACAACCTTCCGGCAGGCGATTATCAGGTGCGTATATTCGACGATTCGCTTCGCTGCGATTTGCTCACGCTTACTATTGAACAATTATTGGATAGCTGCGCAGAAGTGGAAGGGACTGTTTGGCTCGATACATTGACAAATTGCGTATACGAGCCGTTTGAAGCGGGAATTCCAAATGTGATAATTTATACACCCGAAACCAACCAGTATGCTATCACCGATTCGCTGGGGCATTATTCTATTCGGGTTCCTCCTGGGACGCATTCGATTAGTCAAGCCGCATTCCCGTTTGCATTGATGGAATCCCATTGTCAGTCGACGCAGATTGTATCGCCCTCCAATCTCAATCAAGTTATTTCAAATATCGATTTTGGCGACACACTTGCTCTGGAAACACAAAACCCTGCTATTTCGACCGTTTTTCATAATTCAATTATTCCCGGAACCAGCGGTATTGCTGGCTATCATGCGCAGAATACTGGAAATACAGCAAGCCCCGCTACGTTTCTGTTTCATCTAAATGATACGCTAATTCCCGAATCATGGGGAGCATATAGTGCAGGAACCTGGAACGCATTGAATTTTATCGGCCAAACCGGCAACGAATTTATTTGGCAGGACACATTGCTTCCCTTACAAACGGTTATCATCCAAGTAAATTATTCGGTTCCACCCAATCCAAATTTGGTAGGCGAAACTCTTTTTTCGATTTGTCAGATTATTCCTTTGGCGGGCAATTCAAATCCGAACGATGATTATTTTGAGCTAGAGCAAGTAGTGGTTGGCAGCTTTGATCCAAACCAAAAACTTGTTCAACCCGTTGGGCAAACCCATGAAGGATTGATTTCACAAACACAGGAATCGTTTAACTTTCAAATCGATTTTCAGAATACGGGAACCGCCCCTGCGATGAACGTTTATGTGGAAGATACACTTGGGCAGGAATTTAATTTACAATCGCTTCAAATCTTCGGTGCCAGCCATCCCTTTGAAGTTGAAATTCGTCCAAACCGGCTCATTCGATTTGTTTTTCCGAATATAAATCTGCCCGACAGCCTTAGCAACGAGCCTTTGTCGCATGGATGGGTGCGGTTTCGCATTAACAAAGCAGATGGCCTTGATGCACCCGGAACAACATTCCAAAACAGAGCATTCATTTATTTCGATTACAACGAGCCCGTAATAACAAATACCACATTGAATACCATTGAAGATGATATTGTGTTGGGCCAAAATCTCCCAACTACATCACTCGTCATCTATCCCAATCCGGCGTCGACTTTGTTAACTGTTCAGGCATCCGATTTACATACAGAACTTGTGGTAAGAGATGTTTTTGGTCGAGTACGTTTGCGAAAAAAGTTGGGATCAACCGCATCTTCTGTAATAGATGTGAGCCAGTTAAATCCAGGGTGCTATTACCTTACATTAATTTCGACCAATGGCGAAATTCAAACCGGAATATTTTCCATAGTTCGTTAAACTACACCACCACATTCACCATCCTGCCCGGCACCACAATTACCTTTTTCGGAGTAACTCCATTGAGCCATTTGGATGCTTCTTCGTGTGACAGCGCCAATGCTTGAACTTCCTGTTGCGGCATTTCGGCCGGCACCTGAATTTGGTAGCGTGTTTTACCGTTGAAAGCCACAGGATAAACAACCGAACTCTCGCGGATATATGCATCGTCCCATTTCGGGAAAGCAGCCTTAACAATCGATTCCTTTTCGCCGCAGGCCTGCCAGAGTTCTTCGGCAATGTGTGGTGCATAAGGCGATAGTATGACCAGTAAATCTCTTATTATAGCCTTCTTCGAACATTTTAAATCGCTCAACTCATTCACGCAAATCATAAACGTACTTACCGAGGTATTGAACGAAAAGCGCTCTATGTCCTCCTCTACTTTGCGGATGGTTTTGTGCAGCACGCGTAACTCCTGTTCTGTTGGCGCATCATCGCTCAAACGTACATTCCCGTTTTCGTCTATGCACAAATTCCACAATTTCTTAAAGAAGCGGTAAACCCCTTCAATTCCATTGGTATTCCAGGGTTTGAATTGCTCCAAAGGACCCAAAAACATTTCATAAAGACGCAATGTATCGGCCCCGTATTGCTCAATGATGTCGTCGGGATTCACCACATTGTGTTTCGACTTCGACATTTTTTCGATCTCAACTCCACAAACGTATTCGCCATCGGCATTGCAGGTAAATTCGGCATCGGCAAATTCTTGACGCCACTTGCGCACAGCGTCAATATCGAGCACATCATTCTGTACCAGATTCACATCCACATGCAGCGCTGTGGTTTTAAGTTCGGGGTGTTGCTTGAGTAAGTCGGCAGATAGGTACCGGTTTTCGCCCGAAACGCGGTACACAAAATTAGAACGACCGAGAATCATGCCCTGGTTGATGAGTTTGCGGAACGGTTCGGTGCGGCTTACCTTGCCCAAATCGTAAAGGAACTTTTGCCAGAAACGCGCATACAGCAAATGCCCTACGGCATGCTCCGTTCCACCGATGTACAAATCCACATCCTGCCAGTACGATTCGGCTTCTTTGCTCAGAAATTCAGCATCATTGCGCGGATCCATATATCGCAAGAAATACCATGACGAACCGGCATATCCGGGCATGGTGTCGGTTTCGCGGCGGCCCTGGTCACTTTCAACCCAGTTTAACGCTTTTACCAAAGGACTTTCGGGTTTGCCCGTTGGACGAAAATCATCTAAAACCGGCAATTCCAAGGGCAATTCACTTTCGCTCAATGCAGAAGCAACGCCGTCGCGGTACACAATCGGAAAAGGTTCGCCCCAATAACGTTGGCGGCTAAATCCGGCATCGCGTAGGCGGTAATTTACCTTGCCCTTGCCAATTCCGCGCTGTTCAATTTCATCGATGGCTTTTTTCAGGGCTTGATGGCCTGTTAAACCATTCAGAAAATCTGAGTTCTTTAGCGTAGTTTCTTTGGATGTGTGTGCTTCTGCAGAAATATCAACGCCCTCGTGAATTTCGGTAATCGCAATGGCGAAATGCCGTGCAAAATCCCAGTCGCGCTGATCGCCGGCCGGAACCGCCATTACAGCGCCGGTTCCGTATCCGGCCAAAACATAATCGCCTACCCAAACAGGAATTTTTTTACCCGAAAAGGGATGAATCGCATACGCACCGGTAAATACCCCGCTAATGCGTTTCACATCGGCCATACGCTCGCGTTCGCTTCGGTTTTTAGCCGCAGAAGCATATGATTCAACTTCGGTGCGCTGCTCCTGAATGGTAATTTTTTCTACAAGCTCATGTTCGGGAGCCAGTGTTATAAAATCGACTCCGAATATGGTGTCGGGACGCGTTGTAAAAACCTCAATTGTATGTTCTCCCGATTCAAGACTAAAAACCACACTCGCCCCTTCCGATTTTCCAATCCAGTTGCGCTGCATGTCTTTCATGGAATCGGTCCAGTCGAGCTGTTCGAGGTCGTTGAGCAATCGTTCCGCATAAGCAGTAATGCGCAAAAACCACTGCTTCATGTTGCGCTTTTCTACCAGATGTCCGCCACGTTCGCTAAGGCCATCTTTCACCTCATCGTTTGCGAGCACGGTTCCCAATGCTTCGCACCAGTTAACGCTGGCATCGCGCTGGTAGGCGAGCCGGTAATTCATTAAAATCTGTTGCTGTTCCTTCTCGCTCAAGGCATTCCATTCTACCGAGGTAAAGCCTTCATGAACATCGCAGGCGGCATCCAGACCGGCGCTTCCGTTTGCCTTGAAATGCGCAATCAATGTTTCAATTGAATCTGCTTTCCCCGATGCTTTGTTAAACCAACTGTTGAACAATTGCAGAAAAATCCACTGCGTCCATTTGTAATACTTCGGGTCTGAGGTATTTACCTGACGATCCCAATCGTAGCAAAAGCCAATGTTGTCGAGTTGCTCACGGTAACGCGCGCTGTTTTCGGCGGTGGTGTCGGCCGGGTGGCGACCGGTTTGAATGGCATACTGCTCGGCAGGTAATCCGAACGCATCGAAACCCATAGGATGCAGTACATTGAACCCTTTGAGCCGCTTGTAACGCGAAACAATATCAGAAGCAATGTAACCAAGCGGATGGCCCACGTGCAAGCCAGCTCCAGATGGGTAAGGAAACATGTCGAGCACGTAATATTTGGGTTTTGAGCGATCAGTTTCGACCTTGTAAATGGCGTTATCGCGCCAGTATTGCTGCCATTTCTTTTCGATTTCGCGAAAATTCAATTCCATGATTTTTGCCTCTTGTTTCGCACAAAGGTAACACTACGGCTTTGATGCAGCGCAAAATGTTCAAATGCATGTTGAAAGATGATGTAAAAATTCCGTTGAAGTGCCTACCGGGATTGTATCTTTGAACACCAGATTATGTCGGAAAACCGCTTTCAGCAACGAAGATTACGTTCATCATACCTTACTTCAGTGGTGAGCATAACGATGGTTTTGTTCATGCTGGGCTTGATGGGTTTGTTACTCATCAATGCCCGAAAGCTTACCGATTTTACGCGCGAATCGTTTACCGTAACAATCTTTTTTAAAGATACCGTTAATGACGCGCGCATCGAACAGTTTACCAAGGCACTACAAAAAGAGGATTTTGTAAAATCCATAAGCTATACCAATAAAGAAAAAGCCGCCGCAGAATTTCAAAAAGAGCTGGGCGAAGATTTTGTTGATTTTTTAGGCTATAATCCATTACCGGCCTCTATTGACGTAAACTTTAAACCTCAATTTGCCAACCCTGATTTTTTTGCATTAACTGAAAAAAAATGGCTCAATAACGCTGATGTAGAACAGGTAAACTATCCGCGCAATTTAATTGGGAAAATTGCAGATAATGTTCAAAAATTGAGCTGGATATTTTTAGCCTTTGGGGCAGTGCTAGCACTCATCGCAGTCACGGTAATTAATAACACCATCCGATTATCTATTTATTCACGACGTTTTCTAATCAAAACCATGCAGTTGGTGGGTGCAACCTCAGGATTTATACGCCGCCCATTCATAATAAGTGGAGTTTTTCAAGGATTGGTTGGTGGTATGATTGCCATTGCATTGTTGGCCTTAACCGTTTTTATTGCGGAACAAAAAATTATTGGGCTCCGTGAAATCAGAGATCTGCAATGGTTAGGAATTCTTGCAGGTGGGGTATTGCTTGGCGGAATAATTTTGTCGTTAATTTGTACTTATTTTGCGGTTCGGAAATATCTGAACTTGAAATCAGACTCGCTTTACTAATATTCGTATAAATGGCTCAGGAAAAAGATCAAAATAAAGATCAAAATACAGGGTTTGTTTTTGGCCCCACCAACTATAAAATAATGATAGGCGGACTCTTTGTTATTTTTATTGGATTTTTGTTGATGATGGGGGGCGGCTCAGATGACCCTAATAAATTTAATCCCGAAATCTTTTCGACGCGCAGAATTACTGTTGCACCCATTGTGGTTTTAATTGGGTTTGCTATTGAAGTGATTGCCATAATGTATAAGCCCAAAAAGTAAGGCTATGACCTGGCTCGAAGCAATTATTATTGCAATTGTTGAAGGGCTAACCGAATTCTTGCCGGTTTCATCAACCGGACATATGATTCTTACCCAAGCGTTGTTGGGCGTACCGTCTGACGATTTCGTTAAGTTATTTACAGTTAACATTCAATTTGGAGCCATTTTATCGGTGCTCGTGCTATACTGGAGTCGCTTTTTTAAATCTGTTTCGTTTTATTTTAAACTTTTGGTAGCCTTTATTCCTTCAGCTATTTTAGGATTTTTGTTAGGCGACTTTATTGACCAATTACTGGAGAGTCCCATCACTGTTGCCATAATGCTGCTTTTAGGAGGCATTATATTAGTTCGAGTAGATGCATGGTTCCCCTCTAAAGCAGTAAGCGATGAGGATGTTCTGAACGATCCGCAACGGCATTCCGACGATCATTTGATAAGCTACCGAAAGTCATTTATCATCGGATTATTCCAATGCATTGCATTAGTTCCCGGTGTTTCGCGTTCGGCAGCAACGATAATTGGCGGACTAAGCCAAGGCATTACGCGAAAAAACGCTGCGGAATTTTCTTTTTTTCTAGCTGTACCAACTATGGCGGCTGCATCGGGATATAAATTACTTAAAAACTGGGACGACTTTCCGTTAAATAAGCTCGATATGCTTATTGCAGGAAATGTGGTAGCCTTTATAGTTGCACTTTTAGCTATTCGTTTTTTCATAGGCTATTTAAGCAGAAAAGGATTTGCCATTTTTGGATGGTATAGAATCATAGCGGGGCTAATCATATTGCTATTGTATATTCTGGGTGTTGATCTGTCGGTATGAGTGCTGAAAATTTACCCAGCCCTTACCATGAGGGAACATTAATTTTGCTTGACAAGCCTATAGGTTGGACCTCTTTTGATTTGGTAAATAAGGTCAGAAATTCAATTCGTCGTAAATACCATCTTAAAGGAAAAGGAATAAAAGTAGGTCATGCAGGCACTCTAGATCCGCTTGCTTCGGGTTTAATGATAATTTGCACCGGACGGATGACCAAACAGATTGATCGGTTTTCTGGACTTGAAAAAGCGTACTCCGGAACCATCGTATTAGGAGCAAGCACTCCTTCTTTCGACCTAGAGAAAGAAATTGATGCCCATTATCCTACCGATCATATTACTGAAAATTTAATTCGTGAAACAGCAAAGCAATTTATAGGCTGGCAAGATCAAGTGCCCCCGATTTTTTCTGCCAAGAAAATTGATGGGAAACGTGCTTACGAATTTGCCCGAAAAGGGGAAGAAGTGGAAATCAAAACGGCACGTATCGAGGTTAAAGAATTCGAAATTACGCGCATCGAATTGCCACGCGTTGACTTTCATATTCGTTGTTCAAAAGGCACCTATATTCGTTCCATTGCACGCGATTTTGGCTTGGCACTTGATTCGGGAGCATATCTCACTAATTTGAGACGCACGTCAATCGGCGATATGGAAATAAAAGATGCTTTGGACGTGCAGGAATTTTTAAGGCTGCTCCAGTGAATTTCACACTAAAGCAGCCTTAATTCAATTTTGATATTTGTCTGAATTTAATTCAAGACAAATTTTCGAGTAAACATTCCTGTGTCGCCCTCTAAATAGAACGTATATACTCCTGGCGGCAAATTCTCAAGATTCAAAAGCGTTTCGGTTTGATGTATTGTGCCGTGTTGAATAATTCTGCCCGTAACATCCATAATTTTAAATGTAGGATACTCACTAACAAGTGCTTGATTTAGTTTAACATGAATGTTACCTATAGCCGGATTGGGGTAAACTGAACA
>JBILCR010000399.1:0-2650 GCA_044353055.1 Flavobacteriales bacterium | reverse complement strand
ACTGGCGAAAAATTACTCACAACGCCTAATCCTGAGTTTTCTCAGGATATGGAGATGTTTAAAATTTTAGGTCTTACTGCAAAAGAACCATTCGCCGAAGGTAGGCCCCATGCCACGAAAGCCGAAAAGGTTGCCGCTGTTGAATGAGGCTAACTCTTTTTCTTATATTATTGCGTATAAGCCTCATTGGCCAAACAACGTATGCTCCATTGCGATCGGTTACAGTAAAACAGCCGTATCTTGAGGATGCTGTTGATATGTTGCGTTATGGCAATCCCGAAGGAACCATAAAATTCATAAAAAATGCTCCAGATAAGGTAAAGCAAAGCTTTGAAGCAGAATTTTTACTAGGGTATGCCTATAAAGTGCAAGGTGAAATACAATCTGCTCTTGAAGCATTTTCGCGAGCCACTCGTTATGAATCCAATTCCCTACCTGCCTTTTTTGAACGTGGTAATTGTTATCTTCTAAAGAAAAATTTTAATCTCGCGGTTTTCGATTACGACCGTGTATTACTTATTGATTCAACCTTTGTTCCAGCCTATAATAATCGTGCGTATGCCCGTATTCGAAATTATGGAGACCAAAGCATGCCCTTAACGCAATTGCGCTTTGCCCGAAAAGATATGGAGCAGGTGCTGCATTATGCCAACGAAAGTCAAGGCCTTGGTTACGAATTTTACTTTAATATGGGCTTGCTCGATTTGTATTTATCAGAATATGAAAAGGCTATTGCAAGTTTTAATCAGGCCGTAATGCTTGATGGAAATATTGCTAAGGTGTATTACTATCGGGGAGCGGCCCATTTTCTTGCCCGTTATTATTCAAAGGCTCGCTTCGATTTTGAGGCCTCAGCTTTGATGGGATTTAATAGTGAACAAACACCCGAATTTTTAAAGGTTTTGGATTTAATTCGTAAACACGAAGAAGAAAACGATGTAACCGTCGGAAAAGAATGAATCGGGCCGAAGAACACCTATTAAAAAAGCTGGAACAGAGAAAAAGAGAACACCTTTTTCGTTCGCTTCATCTTGATAGCTTTGGGGTTGACTTTCTATCGAATGATTATTTGGGACTGGGGAAATCGGCTTTTGAAACACAACTTTTTCCTTCGACTTCAGGATCTGGTGGCTCACGTTTACTGGCAGGCAATAGCAAAGAAGCCGAAACCCTAGAAAAATACTTGTCGCAGGAGTTTTCATGCGAGTCGGCATTGGTCTTTAATTCGGGATACTCGGCCAACATGTCCCTTTTTTCAAGCATTCCCGGAAGAAACGATACCGTTTTATTCGACGATAAAATTCATGCTTCGATCCGCGATGGAATCCGAATGTCAAATTGTAAGACGATAGCGTTTAAGCATAATGACTGTTCGGATATGCTTAAAAAGGCACGTTTTGCCAAGGGTTTGGTTTATGTTGCAGTAGAGTCGGTATATTCTATGGATGGCGATGAAGCGCCACTTGAAGACATTCATCAGCTTTGTGCCGAAAACGGTTGGCATCTGATTGTAGATGAAGCGCATGCCTTGGGCGTTATGGGGCCTCAAGGCAAGGGCCTATCAATAAATCTGAAGGACCGCCGCGCTTTGTTTGCCCGCATTCTTACTTTTGGAAAGGCGGCGGCTTATCACGGTGCCGCCATTTTGGGCTCGCTGCAACTCAAAGATTATCTAATAAATTTTGCACGCCCTTTTATCTATTCCACAGCCCTGCCCCCGCATGATTATGCTATTATTAAACATCAAATTGAGCGTATGCTAGACGCCCATCTTGAGCGCGAAAAGCTTAATGTGCTTATTGATTTTTGGAATTCCAATGCGCCACACAATTTTTGCTCTAGAAATAAAGGCGCCATTCAAATAATACAATGTTCGGGAAACGAAAATGTTGAGCGCCTGGCAAAAGAACTCCAAGCGAGGGGATTGGGTCTTAGGCCAGTAAAGAGCCCTACTGTTAAGGCGGGAGAGGAACGAATTAGGTTAATCTTGCACAGTTATAACACGGTTTCCGACATCGAACGACTGCTTTTGAATCTGAAAGAATACATCGACAAAAAATATTTTTAATCTTAATTTGTGAAATAGCAAAATCGTATTAATTTTGCAATCCCAATTTTAAAGGCCATGGTAAGAACATATCAACCTTCCGTAAGAAAGCGCAGAAACAAGCATGGATTTCGCGAACGCATGGCGTCTGCAAATGGTCGTCGTGTATTAGCAGCACGTCGTGCCCGTGGTCGCAAACGTTTAACTGTATCCAGCGAAAAGCTGCACAAGCGTTAATCAACGTATATTTCAATTTCTTAAAGCGGCTTTCAGCCGCTTTTTTTATTCCTCCCAATATTCCTTCAGGCGTTTTATGCCCTTTTCGCTTAGGATATTATGGCCCGAATTAAGCGGAATAATTTGTGCTCCCTTCAGGTGTTTAAGGATGAACTTTTGGGTGCGTTTAAAGGGAATGATACTGTCGTCCTTACCTAGATAGCAACTTAGCGAAAATGATTTATTATCATTAAGTTTCGATAATATGGAGTAGTTGGGATTTGAATCTCTATAAGCCATCCACGTATTAAACAGTTGTTGCCGCTTTTCGATGGAGCCAATTTCATAGAGGTAAAATTTGGCAGCACGCGCTGAAAGTACTTTTAG
>JBILCR010000400.1:0-2650 GCA_044353055.1 Flavobacteriales bacterium | reverse complement strand
AAAGGATCCATCATCCAAAACTCGATATAATCGATGTTTGCCGATTCAAAGTCGGTGGTTTCTACCCGTCGCATAATACCTCCCCAACGCGTGGTAGGTTTTTTTAGGGTGCCATCAGCATTGAGTCCGGCCGAGTATAGATTTTCACTTACGTCGTAGTTATAAGGGCCGCGCACACGCGGATCGAAATGCAGGTCGAGCACAGGCATAATCTGCACCTGACCGTTGGGACGCGCTTTATTGGGGAAAATTTCGGTTTCTACAATTTGCCGCATGAAATTGTTAGACTGCATGGGCGAATCTTGAATGTGTTGAGGTGTAGTGCTTCCGTTGCGTGCAAAAAGCGGGTCGATGGTGTACCAATTGAGGCGGGCGCGGTTGTAATTGTAAGCCCGCGAGTTGAATAAATCGCCTTCGCGAAGTAAATTGGGCTGGCCTGCCGGTGTTGAAGCAATAAACCAGTTTCCAAAATTTCGGATATCGATGGTGGATTCAGCACCCTCAAAATCGTCGATGTAGGAAAGCCCGTCTTTACCAATAATTTTTGAATGGCCCGGTATGAGTTTGGCGGTTTCCCAGGTAGCCGTGATGCTCGACATTTCTTTTGTAGAATAAAAAGGCAGCTTATCGAGCATTTGAGTAAGCCAGCGCGAATCGCGTTTTATGTTTCCGTCGAGGCCGATTATGGTGTTTGATATGGGTTCGTCGCCAATATTGATTTTTTGCGTCATGGGCCTTTCGGTAAGGTTCATGATGGTACCGCCCAATCCGAAATTTTTATCGATCATATAATCGAAATGCGCACCCATAAGGCGTTTGCTTTGTATGGCAAACAACGTGTTGGTTTCTAGGGAAATATTAATAGGCGTTTGCGAATTAAGTAGCCCTTGATTGATGATGCGCACCCTGCCTAATGCATAATCAACGGTATAATCTACATTTTCGGTGAGCGGCACGCCACCCGCAGTAACCGTTACTGAGCCTTGCGGTACGTTCATGGCGTTGAGCGAAATTTCTGAACCCGACGCCGATTGATACGAACCCTGCAGATAAAAGCGGTTATGCTGGGCATCGAGTTGGGCAAGCGGCTGAGTGGTGGTATACAGCGAGTCGAAGGCGTATTTATTAGCTAGAGTAAGTTCAGAAGGTATCTCGAACTTACTGCGTAAGAAATTTCTAAACGGCTCACGCATAGGGAAGATAATGCGGCCTTTATCGGCCTGAATGGTCTTTCCTTCAATAAAGTCAAAATAGCCATCCGCCTGCGGATCGTTTTGGTTGTTGAGGCGGTCGAGATTAAAAAGCTGCAGCAGGATTTTGCCGTTCACATTCTGGCCCTCGGGAATCACATTCATCTTCACCGAAGTTTTTTCGTCCTGATAGAGAATATTCAGTTTGAAATTATCCTTGCTGATTTGATATCCGTTCAACGAATACACGTTTTTCATCATCAAATCCCAAATGGGTTTTCGGGTAAACACCTGCGTGCTTTTGAGAAGCTTAAGCACCAAGGAGCCAGTTCCCTGAACATCGGTCGAGAATTCACCCACCTGATATACCTGCTGCCCCTGACTGGTATTTACCGTGTACTGAAACGCTACGGCTAAAACCTCATCGGCATTAAGCGATTGATTTAATGAAACATAACCCAGCAATGGGTTTAAGGTATATTCGTTGGGATTGAGCAGGCGGGCATTTTGTAGAAACTCGAAATCAACTGCAGGAACAATTTGAGGAGTAAAGCTGCCCGGATTGCTCAGTACGTCGTTGGTTTTGTTCCTAAAATCAGGATATACTGCAATAATTTGAGAGGCCTGTAGGTTATTGTTTTCGTTACGCGGAAATAATTCGGCACCGGGTTGTTGCTGCGTGTACGAATTCACCCCATTGTTGAAATAATTGGGATTAGACTCACCCAAATCGGCAAAAGCCGAGATGTTGCGCACGTTGGTGGTAGCATAGGTTCGGTTGGTAATATATACTTCAACGCGCGTTACATTAAAGGGCGATGTAACATTGGGCAGGGTAGATAGCGACTGATCATAGCGGTCTTTAAACCATTGCGATAGGAAAAAGTGACGGTTGGCATCATAGCTCGATGCCGAAACCTCGAATTGCTGGGTTTGAGCTCCTCCCTGCACGGAGATGTTCTTACGGTCGCCCTGCTGTTGAGAAAAAATAGTGGTGGCGGTAAGACGTCCGAAACGGAGTTTCGACTTAATCCCCATAAGGCTTTGCGAACCTGTGATAAGCGTACCGGTGAGTGGAAGGTTAACATTACCGGCCTCGATGAGCTGGATAATTTCGTCTTCTTTTCCTTCGTATTTCAGGTTTACCTTATTATCGAAACTAAAGCCGGTTTCAGTATTATAATTGGTTTGAAGCTGTATTTTATCGCCAATCTTACCGGTAAGGTTCATCTGAATTTTCTGCTGAAAATTGAACGATCCTACTCTTTGCTGGCGAATGGGTAGCGCGGGATTTTGGGTTCGCACAAAATTTCCTCCGAAAATAAGTTCGGCTGATCCTTGCGGACGAATATCAATGACGTTGCTTCCGAAAATACCGGCAAATGCCTCGCCCGGTACGATAATTCTGGGTTGAAAGCCTTTTTGTTTGTTAACATCATCTCCTTCTACTCTTTCGCGCC
>JBILCR010000398.1:0-2681 GCA_044353055.1 Flavobacteriales bacterium | reverse complement strand
GATCTGCCACGGCAGCAGGTAACGCATTACAAGATTTTATCCAATACAACCGTTCAATTGGGCAAGCACTGGCTCGAAGCCGATTTGGGATACCAGCTCAACCACCGAAGCGAATTTTCATACCCACATACACACGGTAAAGGTCCACAACCCAGTGGAGATTTAGAGCTGGATTTCAAACTTCAAACCTTAAGCTATAACATACGCCTCCATGTGGAAGCCGAGCGCAATCGATCGCTTATTTTGGGAAGCAACGGCCAAATGCAGCAAAACACTATTGGCGGTTTTAACTTCCTTATTCCCCGTTTTGGCACTTCGGGCATAGGTGTTTTCGCATTTTACAGAAAATCGTGGGATAAATTAATTTTCAATGGCGGCATTCGCTACGATTATGCTCAGATAACCACACAAAAGCACTATCGGGCAATGTATTTAGACAGCCTCACCATTTCGGGCTACGAATTGGCCAGTCCGCAATTGGAACGTTATTTCTCAAATGTTTCGGGAAGTACCGGTATTTCATGGTTTCCGGGCGGCGATTGGAATGTTAAACTCAATGTAGGATCGGCCTATCGCGTTCCAACCCCATCTGAACTTACATCAAACGGAGTACATCACGGAACGTTTAGACATGAACTTGGCGACAGCACCTTAACCAGCGAGCGAAGTTTACAAAGCGATCTTATGCTTCGCTACTCGGGCAATAAATGGGAATGGAGCGTAACGCCGTATGTAAACTTCTTTAAAGACTTTATTTTTCTCGATCCCACAGCACAATTCTCAACGCTGCCTGATGCCGGGCTTTTATACCGCTACAATCAGGCCGATGCCCTGCATTATGGTGCTGAAATACAAAGCGACTTGCATTTAACACCCGATTTTCATGTGGGTGTTGCCGCACAGATGATACGGGCTTGGAATCTTGAGACATCGTACAATCTGCCATTTATTCCGCCTGCTCAGGCAAAAATGGATTTAGAATACGAACTCCACAACGAAAACTGGTTTTTTCCTGAATTGTTTATTGGTTTACAAACCATTGCGGTTGCTTCCCAAACATTAACCGCCCGAAATGAACGAACCACGCCAGGTTATTTATTACTTAATTCGAATTTAGGCACTAATTTTAATCTGAAAAAACATGAATGCCGCTTGATTGTTAATATTCAAAATGTACTTGATGCCCGTTATTATGCGCATTTAAACCGATACCGACAACTCAACCTGCCCGAACCGGGCAGAAACATTATGATTACCCTCAACATTAAAATACAAGGCAGCCTGGAAAAGCATGGTTAGGATTATCTCCATACTTCTATTGTTGGTCTGGACCCTTCAAATCCTGCCCGAACTGCTCCACCACTGGGCGCACAATGGTGCCGAACATACCGAACATACCGATAAGCAAAGTGAGGGCTCACAGATTGATGTGCCGCACATCCATTGCAAAAAAACTGAACCTTTTACAGGACTAGTTCGCCTGCATCCTGCACCCGAAACGGGTACACCATTATTGTATCATATTACGTTTTTGTTCTTCTGGAAGGATGCTGAAATCAATAATTATATAGGTTGCCGTCGGGGGCGCGCACCTCCGCCTAAGCTATACAGCTAATCTTTACTTAATAATTTAGTTTTACATGGTACTTGTAATATCCATAAAAGGGTGTTTTTAAAGGATATTATGTAAACGAACAGTTTTCTTTAATTTTTTAAAAACGAATAAAATGAACCTTAAATTTTCATTACTAGGAGCATCCCTCTTAGTTATACATATGCTTTCGATAACCTCATGCAAAAAAAACGAAGTGGACGAAATCCGTCCGGTGATTTCTGAAATTACAGAACCGCTTATGAACGATACCTTGTTAAGTGGATCGGAATTGCATGTGGACTTAAAAGTGAGCGACAACGAAGAGTTATCCCAATTAAAAATTGACATACACAGCGCCGAAGACGGACATTCGCACGGCAAAGTAGATGCATCAGCTTTTTGGGAAACGGTGGTCATTGTTGATCTGAGTGGCAAGGAACAATTAGTGCATGAATACATCGATATTCCAAACGATGCTGCCTCCGGAGTATATCATGTTATACTTACCGCCGTTGATAAATCAGGTAATATGAGTGAGGTAAGTGAACGCGACATCTTTATTCAAAATTCAGGTGATTTAATTGCTCCATTGGCAACTATTCAAACACCCACAGAAGGTGCTTCCCTAGTGGCGGGAAGCGATTTAAATGTACAGGCAGCACTAACAGACAACCTCTCACTAAACCGTTTTGAGTTAAAGGTTTATAAAGGAAATACGCTGGTATCAGACACCGATATGAATATTTCGGGTACCGAATACACTTTAAATCAAACCCTTTCTACCGCGGGATGGACCGCCGGCAATTACACCATTGAATTGCTGGTATTTGATGACGCTCAAAATACAGCCGATGTTGATGTAAACTTCGTGCTTAATTAACATTAAATAAAATCTAAAGGCCTCATTCTTCTATGTTTTTTTGGGAATTAAAGAAAGCATAGGGAATGAGGCTTATTATTTATAAATTATTTTAATACTTAGGCAATAAAGTGTAGGTTATAAAACGTTTAAGTGCGTATTATGAAATCATATATTTTAATATTATTTATTATTTCGGGATTATTAAGCCCCTTGGTAGCACAGAAA
>JBILCR010000054.1:0-9377 GCA_044353055.1 Flavobacteriales bacterium | reverse complement strand
AATAGTTTGAGGTAATTGGTTATATTTGGCACTTCAATCAAACGAATATGAAAAAGTTTTTACTCTTTTTATTTCTTGCCTCCTTTACTGGCATAATTGCTCAAAATTGCCCAACAGGCTATGGGAAAATTGGGGTTCAAATAATCCCCGATAGTTACCCAAGCGAAATTTCATGGAGCATCACCAATACCGAGTTAAACACGGTAATTGCACAAGGAACTTTCACAGGCGATACCATCTGTGTTCCAGTAAACAGTTGTGTTTTGTTTCAAATAGTTGATACTTACGGCGATGGTATTTATTTACCTGGTGGCTATTGGCTTAGTTGGAATGACGAAATTGTGGCCTCGGGATACGATTATGGTTTTGGCGCAGCGCACAGCATTGCTTGCCAACCAGGAACCAATTGCACGGCCGCAATTCCCGTTACAGAAGGCACGCATACTGCAGAATTCGACAATTCTTGGTTTGTTTACACACCTTCCACTACAGGAATGTATGTTGTAAGTACCTGTTCTTTGGCTACCTGCGATACGCGAATTTATATTTACGAATCTTGTCCTCAAGGAGCGCTTCTTACCGATGGTCCAGAAGGCACGGAAGCATACAACGACGATGTTTGCGGAACTCAATCTTCGGTAAATACAATGATGGTTAGTGGCGAGAACTATTTCATCCGAATCGGCGACGGCAACAACAGCTGCAATGGCCCTGTCGATTTCTCCTTAACCTACAATGGCCCAGTTACCGGATGTATGGATCCACAGTCGTGTAATTTCAATCCACTTGCCATGGCCGATGATGGCTCATGCATTTATTTCCCAAATCCGCTTTGCTCGGGACCAGATTTGGCTTTCGACTCGGTTTCATTTGTGAGTTCACTTAGTATGGTTTCACACAATGCCCAAGGATGCGACATAACCGAGGGTTGTGTAACCGGATATGGTCTTCGCAAGGTTATTCAGTTTACTTCAAAAATTGACAACATTGGTCCGCAAGATTATTACATCGGAAATCCATCCACCCAGCCTGGCATGTTTAACTTGGTTAATTGTCATGGACATACACATTACGAAGGATATGGCGATTACCGATTGTACGATACCCAAGGCAATTTGATTCCCGCAGGTCACAAAAACGGCTTTTGCGTTATGGACTTGTGTGGATTTGGCCAATATGGATGCGGGAACATGGGTATTTCAGCAGGTTGTTATGATGTTTACGGCGCTGGAACACAGTGCCAGTGGATTGACGTTACGGATGTGCCTGATGGCGACTACCGTTTGGCGGTTATTGTAAATGCTCAACACTTGCCTGATGCACTTGGTCGCCAAGAAATCAATTACATTAACAATGCTTTGCAGGTTTGCCTTACATTAACGACGGTGAATGGCGTACGTAATTTTCAGGTTCAGGCGGGTTGTGAGCCCTTTGTAGATTGTGCTGGAATTCCAGGAGGCGCTTCTGTTCCCGATTGCAATGGCGATTGCGGAGGTACTGCCCAGTTTGGAAATGTGCTTAGCGATAATGTGGTCAACATGTCAGATGTGGAGGCCTATATGGATTTGTTTATGCAAGATGAAGTTCCTTTTGCTCCTTGTTACGATTTGAATGGCAACAGCACGCTTTCGGTTTTCGATGCGGCATTGCAAAATTGGTGTATCTGGAGCAACGTAGGTAATAATTTCCAAAATTGCCTTTGGCCTCGAGACATCCTAAACCCAAGTGATACAACAGCTTTGTCTATAGCCAATGTAAATTTTGATGCCGGTTATGTCGATATTGAATTGCGCAGCAAAAATGCGGATATCATGGCTTTCCAGTTTACTATGAGTGGAATCGAAATTTCAGATGTAGTTTCTTTAACATCTCCTGATGAACAGGAAAAAATCGTTGGGTTTAATGCTTCTCGCTCCGAGGTATTTGGCATTTACCATGGAGATTCGCTAATTGGCCGCCAAAACGGGGGCATCGATTTAGTGAGGATTTATTATTCTGCAATTACAGGAAATGAAATTTGTATTGCTGCCATAACTGATCTCATCAATGAAGGCGCTGAGCAAACCTTGCATTCAATTGAAGGGAATTGCGTTGAAGTATCTTCAACAAGTGTAGGTCAAAAAATGGAACGTACCCATCTCACCCTTGTACCTAATCCGGCTCATGAATTTATTACTGTTTACTGTCCCGATGGCATCGATAAAAAATCGGTATGGGAGATCGTAGATGTTAACGGCAAACAGGTTCTCTCCGTAGTGCCTTTCATGGGAATCCAGCCTGGCGTTCTACAATTTGATGTGCGGATGTTGCCTTCAGGTGTTTACTTTTTAAAAGGAACGAACTCGCAAGGAGGTTTTGCAGGAGCTAAGCTGGTGAAAATTTAAGATTGCAGGTTACGCGATTTCATAGGTAGCATAAATAATTGATGTCCTCTAATCGAGGTTAAGCGATTTGGTGTTCTGCTTATATCCAATAATTAATATTTGAATCATCGTGCTGCTGTAGCTTAAGATTGTTTTGTATTTTTCGCAAAATTATCTGCTACCCTTATTAATTAAAATAACACGATGCTTCGTAAGGTCATTATTGCGATTGTTGTAATTCTTGCTGTAGTAATTGGTTCCATTTATGGCTGGTTACAATCAAAAATTCCTGCAACCACAGGCGAGCTGCAGGTAAAGGGATTAAAACAGCAGGTCGAAGTAAGGTTCGACACCTATGGTGTGCCCCATATTTATGCACAAAATGGCCATGATGCTTATTTTTCTTTAGGGTATGTAATGGCCCGCGATCGATTTTTTCAGCTTGACTTATTCAGACGGCTGGCTTCAGGTCGATTATCGGAGCTATTTGGAAATAAAACCCTTAAATCAGATAAGTTTTTCCGCACATTAGGATTGAATGAATCGGCCAAAAGTGCGGCTATAGAATTTGAGCGTACGGCATCTCCAGAGATTAAAGTAATGGTAAACGCCTATATTTCAGGCATAAATGCCTATGTCAAGGAAGGCGAAAAACCATTGGAGTTCAACTTGTTGGGTGCCGAGCTTGAACCCTTTAATCTTGAAGATGTTTATTTGGTTACTGGCTACCTCGCATTAGGCTTTGCCGAAGGTTTTAGAATTGATCCCTTAGTAGAAACCATGTACCGCACTGTTGGTGATGTGTATATGAACGAATTAGAACTAGGCTGGCCTGCTGGTCATGCAACAATACCCGTAACGGGAAGTAAAAAATTAATGGGTGAAAACTTCAGTAATGAAATTGCAGCCATGTTAGAGGAGTTTCCGGTAGCGCCTTGGCACGGATCCAATGCTTGGGTTATTGCTCCGCAAAAAACCAAATCAAATGCTACTATTTTATGCAACGATGCTCACATGGGGTTTTCTCTGCCCAATGCCTGGTATGAAGCGCATATAGAATATCCCGGTTTTAGGCATTATGGGAACTATATTGCGGGGATACCGTTTGCACTTACCGGGCATAATGATTTTTGTGGAAACGGCCTCACCATGCTCGAAAACGATGATGTAGATTTTTACATCGAGGAAGTACAAGGCGATAGGGTAAAGTATAAGAACGGTTGGATGCCCATCCGTTATCGGAATGAAACTATCAAGGTAAAAGACCGTGATCCGCTGAGCTTGAAAATTGGAGAAACGCCCCATGGGCCACTAATTCAGGATGTTTTTGATGATTTCCCTATTTATAGGGTCCCTGTATCGGTTTTTTGGACGTATTTAAAGTTTCCTTCCAAAGCTATTGAAGCCGTGTATGGTTTAAACCATGCCCGTTCTATGGATGAAGCACGTAATGCTGCCGCTTTGATTCATGCACCCGGCTTAAATGTAGTGTATGGCGATAAAGACGGGCATATTGCCTGGTGGGCAGCAGCAAAATTAATTAAGAGGCCACAGGGCTTAATGAGCAAGCGGTTTTTAAATGGTGCCGATGGTCAATCAGAACCGCTGGGATATTATAATTTTAATGAAAATCCTATGTCGGAAGATCCGGCAAGCGGCTTTGTGTACACTGCAAACAACCAACCCGATTCATGCGCCGTGGGATTGTATCCCGGCTATTATGTGCCGCAGGATAGAGCACTTACCATTAGTACACAGCTTAAAAATGCCAATAATTGGGATATCGAAGCCTGCCAAAAACTTATGGTAACGGGTAAAAGTGATGTTTATGGAAAAACAGCCAAACATCTACTCGAAATCTTAAAAACAATAAATGCTGATGCCTTATTTACCGAGCAAGCTAATCGCCTCTCTAGTTGGGAAGGCGAGCACGGGCTAGAAGCTATAGGGCCAGTGATTTATTATCGCTGGGTGTACAATATTCTGGAAATGGCATTAGCGGATCAGCTTGGAAGTTCAAAGTTTAAAGCATTTATGAATACGCATCTTATGAAGACCTCATATCCTGTATTTTTAAATCGCGCAGAAAATTTATGGTGGGATAATCCGCTTACCCGCGAAAAGGAGAATAGGGCTGTTATTGTTAAACGGGCGTGGAGTAAAACAATCGATGATTTATCGGCCCAATTGGGTAAAGATGTGAACGAATGGAGGTGGAAGCGCGTCCATACCTTGGAACTTGAGCATCCCATGGGGACACAAACCGTTTTAGGTTGGTATTTTAATACCGGACCAGAGGCAGTGCCCGGTGGAAATGAAGTGGTAAATAATATGGGCTTTTCCATTGATTCTTCAGGGAGATATCCTGTTAAATTTGGTCCTTCGATGCGTAGAATTATCGACTTTGCTGCCATCGAAGAATCGTATTCTGTTTTGCCTGCCGGACAATCGGGCTATCCCTTTTCTCCCAGTTATAATAATCAGTTTTCTCTATATGTATCTAATGGCTTCAGGCCTCAGCAAATGAACCGCAAGAAGATTGAAGCCAAGAGCAAGGAGCCATTAATTCTTAAGCCCTAATGCCTGCCTCATCTGTATTTATGGTGCGTCCTGCGGTTTGTTATTCAAATCCTCAAACCGCCGATAGCAATTCGTTTCAGACTGAATCGTTTGCAGCTCCTGATATTTCTGTTGTTTGTGAAGAGTTTGACCGTGTAGTTGGGTTGTTAGAGTCGGAGGGCATCGATGTTCATGTTTATCAGGATACGGCAGAGCCGGAAAAGCCCGATGC
This sequence comes from Flavobacteriales bacterium, assembly GCA_044353055.1. Taxonomy (GTDB): domain Bacteria; phylum Bacteroidota; class Bacteroidia; order M30B66; family M30B66; genus CAMCXT01. The sequence goes on along the minus strand of JBILCR010000054.1, from coordinate 4,223 downwards.
AATTTTTCCTAATAATTGGTTAGGCATTCATAAAAATGGATATCGGATTTACTATCCTATGGAAGCTATAAATAGGCGTATTGAAAACAACGAACAGGTGCGCAAATTTCTTGATAGCCATATTCCGGCTAAGAAAATCTTCGATTTTTCGCACCATGAGGAAAGCGGGCAATTTCTGGAGGGAACCGGAAGTATGATTTTTGATTATTTGAATAATCGTGTATTTGCATCTCAATCGAGCCGTACCCATAAAAACCTTTTTATGGAAATCGCTTCATTGCTCGGCTTTGAGCCTATTTGGTTTAATGCACACGATACAAATGGTAAAGCCTATTATCATACCAATGTAATCTTAAGTATCGGCACCCAATATGCCCTCTTATGCACAGAGGCCATTGAACCTATACAACGCCAAATGGTTCTCGATGCTTTAAGTCATCCCCAGCGCAGCATAATTGAATTATCCCGCAGTCAGGTTGCTGCGTTCGCAGGCAATGTGCTTGAGTTGAGTAATATGCATAACGAACGCATCATCGCCATTTCTGAAACGGCCTTAAACAGCTTAAACGAAAGTCAATTGGCCGTGCTTTCGCGTTCGGGTTTGCTTTTGCCTGTTTCTATACCGGTTATTGAAAAAGTTGGCGGTGGAAGTATTCGATGCATGCTTGCCGAAGTTTATTGAAAAATAAACGCACGATTATTGTTAAAATAAGTACATTTAACATTCATTCACGTTATTTATGAAATCAGCTTTTTTGAGTTTTTTGCGGGTTAGTTTAATTCTATTTGTATTTCAGATGCCTCTTTGGGCTCAAACATCTGATAAGCAAGTTACTTCCATTAAAAAAGACGATCGACCCAGTCCTCCTGCAGAAGCTAAAGGTTCTTTAGGTGATTTGTCGGTGAAAATTAATTATTGTCAGCCGGGTGTTAAAGGGCGTAAAATATGGGGCGAACTGGTTCCTTATGGTAAAGTATGGCGCACAGGAGCCAATGAAGCCACAACCATTGAAGTTAGCAGAGATTGTAAGGTAGATGGGAAAATGCTGAAAGCAGGTAAATATGCCTTGTTCACCATTCCCGGAGAGAGCGAATGGATGGTAATTTTCAACACCGTTCCCGATCAATGGGGAGCCTACAAATACGATGAGGCAAAAGATGCGTTGCGGATTTCTGTAAAGCCTAAATCATCAACTCAATTTTCTGAGCGATTAACCTTTCAGGTTTCAGGCAACAATTCCGGCGAGGGTGAGGTAAGCCTTATGTGGGAGAACCTTCAGGTTAATTGGTCGATGCGCTAATAATTTCAAATTAAAGTTTGCCTGGAGGCTGCATTATAGCGCCACAATGCTTACATGTTCTTTGAGTTTCAGACTCATAAAAAGCATTCATTACGGGAGGAAGGTTTTTAACGATATCGGAAACATGCAGATGTTCTTGGTGTAATTTTTCTCCGCAGTTCTCGCAAAACCACATAAAGGCATCAAGTACATTTTCTGGTCGGGTAAGTTCAATAACTAGTCCAACCGTATTTGCAGGGCGTTGAGGCGAGTGGGGTGTTTTACCTGGCAGCATAAATATTTCGCCTTCACAAATTGGTATTTCTACAGACTTTCCATCTTCAATAATCTTAAGAATCATATCGCCTTCGAGTTGAAAGTAGAATTCCTCGGTTTCGTTATAATGATAATCTTTACGGTTATTGGGGCCTCCAACCACCATAACGATAATGTCTTCAGATGCTTTGTAAACTGATTGATTGCCCACAGGCGGTTTAAGAAGGTGACGATTTTCATCAATCCACTTTTTGAAATTAAATGGGCGTTGGATAGGCATAAGCTGTAAATTTGGAGCAATTTAGATAAAAACACCCATATGGAATACGATTTATCGGGCCGAACGGCTTTGGTTTGCGGAAGCACTCAAGGTATTGGATTAGCCTCAGCGCGCGAACTTGCCCGATGCGGCGCAAGGGTTATTTTGGTTTCGCGTAATTCCGAAAAATTGGATGAGGTATGCACCTCACTCAATTCCGAATTTCCGAACGATCATATCTACAGGGCTGTTGATTTTTCGGATTGGCGACAAGTTGAAAATACAGCTAATGGCCTGGTGCAGGATGGAATCGCCGTTCATATTTTAGTAAATAATAGCGGCGGCCCTGCCGCTGGACCAATTGCAACAGCGCTTCCCGATGAATTTATTGCCGCTTTTAATCAGCATTTGGTGTGCAGCCATGTTTTGATGCAGGCATTTTTACCGGGGATGAAGGCAGCGGGCTTCGGCAGAATCATAAACATCATTTCTACATCGGTTAAACAACCCCTCGCGGGTCTTGGGGTATCCAATACGGTGCGTGCTGCAGTTGGAAATTGGTCCAAAACGTTGGCTTCTGAGCTCGGGCCATTTGGAATAACCGTTAATAATATACTTCCAGGAGCAACATTAACCGGGCGCTTAGAACAGATAATTAAGAATAAGGCACATAAATCGGGCAGAACAGAGGAAGAAATTACCGCTGAAATGCTGCACGAAATTCCAGCTGCACGTTTTGCAAAGCCCGAAGAAACGGCGGCTGCAGTGGCTTTCATTGCCTCTGATAATGCCGCATATATTAATGGTATTAATTTGCCTGTAGACGGGGGAAGGACCGGAAACTTGTAAATAGGAATGCGCTGTCTACTGTTTTGATGGTTCCGAATTCATTGCATACCGCGTAAAATCGGTTTTATGAACCATTGGGCAGAGGCCTTCAACCTCCATCCCAGATTTAAGGGGCACATTCTACTATGAATTACTCGTTTTTAAACGTTTATAATCGTTTAAAGTGATTTATACATGTTTTGAGGGTCGAAAAAATGTGGCTATTAACAGCTTCATTATGAACATCGGTTGAAAAGCGCTGATTAAAAGCGCTGGATTTATGCTTTTATGCGGTTTTTAAGTCGCTTCCAAAATGTTTATAAGCTGTTTAAATAATGTGAGTAACATGTAAGCCTAAATCCTTGTAAATCAAATAATAAATTGCACCTTTGATAAAGCAAAACAATGCGTTAGTTCTTTAAGCGTTGCACCCGAAAGGGGGGAGTGTTGTAGATTCAGGTCCAGCGGTTTACCGTTGGACAGCCCGAATGGGTGAGTCAATGCGTGGGATATTATTTTCCTTGATGCACTTTTGTTTAAGACAAATTGATATCTGAGGCTGAGATGCCTCTTATAAACATGGTTGATAACAAGGTGATTTTCTCGAAAAATGCGGTGAGCAAGCCGTTCGTCAATGCGACACATCTGAGAGGGTATGTTGCAATTCGCGAGAAACCATTCATTAGCATTTCAAGCGTTTATAACTAATGTATTTTGCAGAGTTCAGGAATTACGGTTCTTGAATTTCTAAAACGGGATCGGCGGTAATACGTCGATCCCGTTTTGCATTAGTGGGCTCTTGTTTTAGTGTCGGTTAAAATGTAATGCGGCTTCTCAATGAAAGGCATAAATTATATCCGCAATTATTGAAAACCTATGACTCTTTGAAAAATTTCAGGAAAATATAGATGGCAGCATAGGCAAACGTAACCAGCAGAATGCCTTTCCCGGTTTGTTCATACTCGGGTTTCTTCATATAGCGGCTAAAAGGAATGAGATTGGCGGCTATAGCCAATACCAGCACCGTAGCATCATTAAAACGCGGCACCATAACTCCGTTGCGCTCCATGGTGGCAAACTCCTGAATTAAGAAATAAATTAAAACAGGAATTATCGCTCCAATCGAAGCTCCAAAAGGCAAAGAGTTTTTATTCCACATCTTCCAACTTTTTGAATGCATCAATGGCCGTATGTGCGGTTAAATCTACCTGGCAGGGTACCACCGATACATAATTATTCTCCAAAGCCCAAATGTCGGTATCGTGGCCGCTATCATAATTCTTAAAAACGCCGGTGAGCCAAAAATAGGGTTTGCCGTTCGGATCCTTTCGTTCATCGAATTCTTCTTCCCAGTTGGCTCTTGCTTGCCTACACACTTTAATGCCTTTTATCAATTCCAATGTAACATTGGGTATGTTTACATTTAGGCAGATTCCGGAAGGCATTTTTTCAGCCAGCATCCATGCTATGATACGCTGGGCATAGTGTTTCGCAGCTGTAAAATCAGCATCTATGGAGTGATCGGTTAATGAAAATCCAATCGAGGGAATTCCCTCTAGGGCGCCCTCCATTGCGGCCGA
>JBILCR010000053.1:0-9387 GCA_044353055.1 Flavobacteriales bacterium | reverse complement strand
AGCCGTCTAAAAAGCCTAATCGTAAAAAATAATCTCTAAAAAACGCGAAAGATGGATTAATCCATAGATTGAATAACGAGGCCTTCTTCCCTCTTTCATGATAGGCTTTGGCTGCAATGGTAGAAAAATAATCCAGTTTACCAACATGTTCTTCAACGGTATTGTAGGTATAGTGCAGGATATCTCCCTCAAGGTGTTTGCATTTCCCTGCTTGGGTAAATTCGGCCTTATCATGGGGATTAATGCCTGACCAGCGCGTGCGATTTCGGTTGAACAAACGCATTTTTACATCGGGGTACCAGCTTCCATGTTTTATCCATTTGCCGCAATAATTGCTTAAACGGTTAAAACTGTATCCATCCACCAATGGAACATCGGGAAGGTTACGCAATGCATTGATTAGCGTACCAGAGAGTGCTTCATCCGCGTCGAGCGATAAAACAAAGTCATGGCGCGCCTGATCCAATGCAAAGTTTTTTTGCTCAATATGCCCTTTAAATGAATTCTGAATAAACCGAACTCCAAACCCACGGCAAATTTCTTCCGTTTTATCATTAGAGAACGAATCAACAACAACGATTTCGGCGGCCACATCTTTAACCGAATCTAAACAACGGGCGATGTTTCGCTCCTCGTTATAGGTAATAATTACAGCACTAAACTGCACCATGATGCAGCAAAGTTACTGTAAATGCTCCGTTAAAGTCAATTTTAAATAGCCTATGAAAGCAGCTCTACGATTTTCTCCAATCCTTTATTGAAATTTCCAATTTGGCTGGCATCTAATTTTCGTGATGAAAGCGTCGCAGAACAATCGCGTAAAACCTCTATAAATGAAGGTACATTTACGTGAGCATTTTCGAACATATTACGCACCACAGATTTCGTGTTTAGTTCTTTACTTTCATCATATAGATTTATGATTTTTCGTAAAAGAGTTAATTCTGCCTCCATCGATCCCGAACCAGCGTACGAACCTGATGTAACAGCGCCCGGGATATTAAGTTTACGATCTAACGTATCGGATTCTCCATTGATATAGCGAATAAATTCGTTCAAATCAATATCGAAAATTTTTGAAAGGTCGCCCAAACGATTCAAACTCAATTTGGTTACTCCCCTTTCAATTTTGGAATAAGCTCCAACGGTAATGTCTAATGCTTTTGCCACATTCTCCTGACTCATCCCTTTCGACACACGTATGAGCCGAATCCTTTCTGCTTGTTTTTTCATTGATTGCTTTTTACTTGTATTTTATCAAACATCAAATTTACAAACTTAATTATATAAAATAGTGAAATCAATTTTCGTTTTTATACTTTCTATATTTGAACTTTAGTACAATAGACCTAACGCTTAACATATATATAGCTGACTAAAAGAATGTTACAGTATTCGGATTTGTCTTGTATTTTCTATAAACCTACTTTCAGGCATTAAGAAAATTTGCAAAAAGTATATATACCCAAATGCTTTGACACAACAATGACAAAGCATTTGAGCAACGATTTGTACCTTTGCCCTTCTTAAATATGCTGGAGCAGCTTCATATTATTGGGTTAAGCCATCAAAATTCTTCGCTCGAATTGGTTGGCAAATTTCATGTTGACCCCAATCACCGTGCGGAGAAACTCAAGCAATTAAAGCAGGACCTAAACTTAAGCGAACTTTTATACCTCAGCACCTGTAACAGAGTTGAATTTATTTTGGTTTCGGATTCGGGTCTGAAGGACGAATATTTTAACGCTTTGGCCTCCATTTCGGATCAGGAAATTTCGCATGCCGAACGATTGCAAGCCCGAGATGAAGCCCTAATTTTTGAAGGTTACGCCGCAATAGACCACTGCTTTAGGGTAGCAGCATCGCTGGATTCCCTTGTTGTTGGCGAACGTGAAATAATTACCCAGTTCAGAAAAGCGTACGAAGAATGCCATGAACTGGGCTTAACCGGCGACTTTTTAAGATTACTTACTAAAGCCACCATTGAAACAGCCAAACGAATTTTCACGGAAACACCCGTTGCACGCAATCCAGTTTCGGTGGTTTCGCTGGCCTATCGCCAATTAATAGCGTTAAACGTTAAAAAAGACGCCCGAATCGTTGTAGTAGGTGCAGGTCAAACCAACGTTAACCTATGTAAATTCCTATGCAAACATGGGTACCACAATTTTGATGTTTATAATCGTAGTTTAAGCAACGGCCAACAACTCGCAGATTTGGTGAATGGTACGGCATATCCTCTTGAAGCACTTTTTAATCGTACAGAGGGCTTTGATGTTTTAATTACATGCACATCATCAGCAGATCATCTCATTAATAACGAGCAGTACGAAAGATTGCTTTGTGGTGAAACAACACGAAAGGTCATTATCGATTTGGCGGTGCCGTCCGACGTAGATCCTGCTGTATATGCGGCATTTCCTACGGTGTCGATAAACATGTTGTCGCTCAAAGAGGTAGCGGCCATAAATATGGATCAAAGAAAAAATGCATTAAGTCAGTGTGAAAGTATTCTAACTGAGCAAAAACGAATTTTTGATCATACTTGCAAGCATCGAAAAATTGAATTAGCGATGCAAGAAATCCCCAAAAAGGTGCGCGAAATCAGAACTTATGCCACCGAAACCGTTTTCGCTCGGGAGCTTAGTCAGCTCGATCCTCAAAGCCGCGAATTGGTTTTGAATATGATGCAGTATATGGAGAAAAAATACATCTCCGTTCCGATGAAAATGGCCAAAGAAATTTTACTTGAACAAGTCTGAAGTGAACACCATTAGAATAGGCAGCCGCGGTAGCGACCTCGCCCTCTGGCAGGCAAATTATCTAAAATCTCAACTACACCAATTAGGGTTTAGCTCAGAAATAATTATCATTAAAACTCAGGGCGACCAAGTGCAGCACCTTTCATTCGAAAAAATGGAAGGGAAGGGTTTTTTTACCAAAGAGCTTGAAGATGCACTGTTACAAAATGAGGTGGATGTAGCCGTACATTCGCACAAAGACCTACCTACCGAGCAGCCTTCAGGTTTGTGCATTGCGGCTGTTTCTTACCGCGAAACCTGCACCGATACGCTGCTTATAAAGCCTGAGTTTTTTAGACCCGATCGCCCCTTGAGCTTGGCGGATGGCTGCATTGTGGGCACATCATCACAGCGGCGTAAATCGCAGCTTAAATATCTTCGTTCTGATCTCGAAATTCTTGATTTACGTGGTAATGTTCCTACCCGAATTGAAAAACTAAGGGCCGGTCAATACGGTGCTATTGTTCTCGCAACTGCAGGTTTAAAAAGACTCGCATTAGATCTGGAGGAATTTATTACCGTTGAACTTGCGGCCCATCGTTTTGTTCCCGCTCCGGCTCAAGGGGTGCTCGCATACCAGACTCGGGATAATCACAGCGCATTAATTAATATATTAAAGCAACTTCATCAACACGAGGTTCATCAAGCCATTTCGATTGAACGCAACATCCTTAACCGTTTGGACGGTGGCTGTCAATTACCCTTAGGGGTATACTGTCAAAAAAGGGCATATGACTTTAGACTTTGGCTGGCAATAGAACACCGTGGGATATTAAAACGAATGTTTTTGCAAGGTAAAAACCCTGCATATTTGGTCGAAAAGGCACTATTAAACATTCAAAGTCCGTCTAACGGAACCGTTTATATATCCAGAGATCCTGAGGATTGCAGCCTTTTCAGGCAATTGGTTCATGCTGCTGGTTATGATGTTATTGCTCAAAATCCGGTTTATTATAAAACACTGCCTATTCATCAAGTTCCGGAAACCGACTGGATTTTTTTCACCAGTAAAAGAGCCGTTTGGCACTTCTCCGAACAAATGCAGCGGATGCCTGATAATGTTAAGATAGCCAGCATGGGAAGCGGTACTGCTGAGGCATTAAAGAGCATGGGTATTGTGCCCAACTTTTCTGGAAGCGATGGCCATACCCGCGATACCGCTCAGGAATTTTTATCCCTTGCTAAAGGTTTAAGGGTACTCTTCCCCATATCGGCCGACAGTTTGCGCTCGATTCAGAAGGAAATCGAACATGAAACACGCGTGCAGGATTTGATGGTTTACGAGACAACGCAAAATTCTGATTTTATGCCGGTACAGGCCGATATATATGCATTTACAAGTCCATCGTGCGTAAAAGCCTTCATAGAAAAAAGTGGAATTCCTGGCGGAATAGCGGTGGCAATTGGGCGCACCACAGCTTTGGCACTTGAGGATGCGGGTGTTGAGAGAATTACCCAGGCGCCCTACACCACTGAAGAGTCATTGGCCGACCGAGTATGTGGTCTTTAGTTGCCTAAAAGTTCTAAAGCAATGGCGCTTAACGAAGCGGCACCGATTTCCAAAGCGGTTTCGTCAATATCAAAGGTACTGGTGTGCACTCCCGAAGTAAATCGACCATCAGGTGATGCAGTTCCTAAACGGTAGAAGCACGCCGGGATTTTTTGAGCAAACCACGCAAAATCTTCAGCGGTCATGCGCATTTCGAGCTCAGACACGTTATTATCACCGATCAATGCGGCGGCGGCCTCTCGGGCTTTTTGAGTAACTGCGGCATCGTTAATAAGCACTGGTGCCCCCTTCACGATGCGGGGTTCGATTAAAACCCCAAACATTTCGCCGCATGATTTTGCGATATCGGCAATTTTAGCATGAGCTTTTTCGCGCCATGATTCGTCCATAGTACGAAACGTACCTTCGAGTAAAACCTCGGCAGGGATTACATTGGTGGCCCCCTGCGCTATCACCTTTCCTATGGTTAAGACTGTTGGAATACCGGGTGGAGCCAAGCGGCTGTTGATTTGCTGCAAGGCAATGATAAAATGTGCTGCGGCAATAACCGGATCGGTAAGTTGGCTTGGCATAGCACCATGCCCCCCCTTTCCAATTACCTTAAAGTACAATTCATCTGTTGATGCCATGTACAAGCCAGCCCTAAATCCTAGCTTACCGCTTGGCAACATTGGAAAAACATGGAGAGCGATTATAGCGTCGGGCTTATCCTCTTTAAACAATCCTTCTTCGAGCATAACTCGTGCTCCACCGGGAATTTTCTCTTCGCCCGGTTGAAAAATAAGGTGAATAGTGCCTGCCCATTGATGGCGTGTTTCATTTAAAATACGAGCTGCACCTAAAAGACAAGTGGTATGCACATCGTGCCCGCAAGCATGCATCACATTGGGCACCTTTGAGGCATATTCAGTTGTATTGGTTTCCTGAATTGGAAGTGCGTCCATATCGGCTCTAAGCGCTATGGTTTTTCCTGTTGCGTTGCCTTCAATGGTGGCAACGATGCCAAAACCGGCCCAACCTGTGGTGTAGCGAATGCCTAAAGAATCTAATTGATTCTTCACAAATGCCGAAGTTTTTTCCTCCTCAAACGACAGTTCGGGATGCGCATGAATGTGCCTGCGTACCGCTTGCAAGTGCGGGAAAGAATCGGATGCTTTGTGCAGAATTTCGGCTTTGAGCTTTTCTGTCATTTTCCAAAAATTAATTTGAGGGATATCAAAAAAATAATGCCGCCAAAAATTTTACGCATCAAAACAGCATCAATGCTTAATGACACTTTCGATCCAAGCCATGCCCCTCCGATAAAGGTAATTGCCATTATAAGGCTATAGTAAATATTAAGATTGCCTGTTTTGTAATAATTGATAGCGGCCAAAAAACCCACCGGCATGAGCAGCAAACCCAACGTTGCACCCTGTGCCTGATGTTGAGTAAGCCCTAAAAAGAAAATCAGGGCGGGAATAATCAAAATACCACCACCGATGCCCACCATGCCCGAAGCAAAGCCAGCAATCAATCCAATTAAAAGAAGGATTAGAACCGTTTGTATGTCCATTTTAGGGAGTTTCATTAAAAATCGTTGCACAATGATAAATAAAAGACGGATGGCAGACGGCGGCCATCGTTAATTCCATATCCCAAATCGGCTCTTACAAAATAGCCAAGCAGCTTGGCGCGCAGCCCAAAGCCGTAGCCCCATATTATAGGCTCTTCCTGGTTTTTAAGCACTACCGTAATGGGCCCCGATTGAATGGTACGTTGGTTAAACGTGTTTTCGTCGGAATACGGCGATGGGCCGGTGAATGCGGTACCTACATCGGTAAATCCAATTACCTGGAGTGAATTAAAAAACTCTGAACGCAAGGTGAACCGTGAAAAATAACGAACGAAGTTCCAGCGAAATTCGGCATTGGCCACTCCAAAGCTATTTCCATTTCGGGCATTTTGCCCAAAGCCCCTCACGTTGGTTGCTATTGTTTGAAAAAGATAGTTCTGTGAGGGATCGGGCATAGCGCTGTTTTCGAAACGAGGCAACAACCAGGAATCTACGCCCCCAAGATAAAACAATAACTTCCCTGGTCCCATCGACGTTCCTGCGGCCGCACGCAGGGCCAGAATCATTTCGCGATCGATGCGATAATAATGTCTAACATCTGTTCCTAAAACCCAAACCGCTTGGTTTTTGTCGTTGATGTTTCTAAAATACTCGCCGGTAATTTTAGCCCGAGTGCCCATGAGCAAGTTGTTTCCGGCAGGGAAGCAATTATCAAACACATATTCAGCCTTGGCTTGTGTCCAATAGCGGTAGTTGTTGCCTCTGTTGAGATTGGCCAGATCGAGCGAAAGGTAGGTGATGCGGTCGTGCCGGAAACTTAAGCCTGCACTGATGCGCGAAACCTCCGAAAAGGGATAACTTATTTTTCCGATGGCCGAATGCGCCATGGCACGTGTGCCGTCGTATTCGGCGGTTTGTATTCCTTGCCGGTGCAGGATTAACGTACGGTCGAGCCGATATTTGAAATTCTGAAAAGCAATCATGTACTCATTGCCCGTTAAATTGCCCGCCAAACGAACGCCCCCGGTAATTCTAAAATCTTCGAACAAATCGGCAATGCCCATTCTAAACATGCTGCTGAGTGGGGCGTTGAAATATCCCGAACCCGAATACGGCTGATAGATCTGGTTAAAAAAACTCCTATCAATGCGGCTCATCAAATAATCGGCATACCAGGCACGTTCATAAACACGCTGTCGGCTGATCTTAAAACTATCCTGTACAGCTGCACGCTCTTTAGCCTCCTGTCCGTTTCGGGATCCAAAAACGAATATTTTTTTTAATTTAGGTTTTGATTCGCCCGAAGCACTTCCCTGTTTCTGAGGCTTTTTGGCCGAACTTTCTAATACACCAGCCTTGGGCAATTTTGAATTTTCGGGCCAAAGGCTATCTGCTTGTATACGATGAAGGGTCAATCGTCCCTTCGAATAACGAAGTTCTACCGCAGACCCATCCTTATTTTGCGCATGTTCAATAATCGACTGCCCATAATGAGTTGCGGGCCGATTTACCATAAAATATCGGTAATGAATGGTCGTATCGATGAAAGAAATAGCACTGTCGGGCCTGCCTATATATCGATTATTAATCCCGTTTTCGTCTGAGAGCCATGCTACTTTTCCATCAGGAAGCACAAGCGGTTGCTGCTCATTAACTTGAGGAGTATTGAGCAAACGCTTAACGGTTTTACGATCGCCGTTAAGTTCATACACAAAAATATCATGCGTTTTGAAGTCCTTAATAGATGTTGCTGTGGCGAACTGTAAGCTGTCGTTGTTGCGGTTTGAAGTAAAGATGATTTTTTCAGTTAAACCCATCCATTCGGCACCTGCCTCGTCCCATAAATCGTTGGTAAGCGGTTCAAAAGTATTGGACAAATTATTAAACAGAAACAAGTCGGTTTGCCCATCCCGCGAAGCAATCATGGCATAACGTTTTCCATCTGGGGCAATAGAGAAATGGTTGATTTTTTGAACCTCATCAATAAACTTATGCTCCGTTTCGCCCGAAATGATGTTGAGATAATTTAACCTCAGCCGGCCTTTATATTCATCGGAATACACCAACATCTCATTATTGGGGTTCCAGGCCAGTACGGGGAAGGAAGCATCCTGAATACCGGGAAGTCGACGGCCCAGACTTATGATTTTTTTTCGTTTACCGGTTTCGATCGTATAAAGCCAAATGGATTTTCGGCCTTTATCGTTCCTAACGTAAGCCAAGTGTTTACCGTCGTAACTAAAACGCATTTGACCGTAAAGAAAGCCCTTCCTGTTTTTACCGGTCATTTTCACCGAAACATCCTTTTGTGGCTTAAAATCAGGCGTAATCAAGGTTTTATCGAGGTAGTTTAACCATTCCTGCCAAACCATTTTTACAGGTTGTGCCAATGCCATTTGAATGCCTTGGTCGGCACTGCGGTAATCAGAAGTAAGCGCCACGATATCGGCAATTATTTTTTCGCCGTAATTACGGGCAAAGAACGACCACATCGAAAAGCCAGCCACTTCGGCTTCTTCGCCTTCGAGTCGGTTAAGATGAAAATACCTTCCGCTTTCAAGGCCATCCCGTACCATACTTATTTGACGTGCATCCCAGCTCTCCGACAGGTATTTAACCAGGCCTTTTTCGTACCAATACGGGATGCTTAAAACAGTACCCGAACGCATACGTTCCTTTAAATTACTGCCGTAAAGCAATTCCTGAACAAATGCAGATGCAATTCCCGATTCTAATTGCTGGAGAAACGGCACGGTACCGTTTTCATAATAAATCAGAATTTTGTTTCCGGCCTGACGGGCCATGCCTCCCGGGTTGTTTTCCATATCGGGCAGCGTACCCAAATTGGATTGCCTTAAATCGCTGAGGCGGTTAAATAAAATAATCTGAAGCCTATTTACGAGTTCGTAATTAAATCGAACCTCGAGACTTTTAACATATTCGTGCGCATGCCGAGCCGCTAGGTGCGAAAGCTCTTTTCCTCCGGCATAAAAGAACACATCATAATTTTCGTAACGGTAGAAGCCCCATTCCTGCGACTTGTACTGAATACGATTTTGGCCGAAATCGATTTGCGAACCGTTGTAAAACTGGGCCTCGAGCCGCATCTGACCCAACATCGCAAAAAAGAGCGCAAAAATTATGGAGCACTGCCTCAGCATGCTGTAAATGTACCCAAATTCGTTAATTTTTTCTACCTATTTACGCATCGGGTTTAAACACTTAGCTTTGCAGATTATGCTGCAGCGCACTTCATTTACCTTTGGTCCTTTTGCCGAAAACACCTGGCTGGTTTGGGACGAACATAAACATTGTATGATTATCGATCCGGGCTGCTACACTGCTGAGGAGGAAAAAATGCTGGAGGAATTTATCCATCAGAACGAGCTAAAGCTGGTTTTGCTGATAAATACCCATGCACACATCGATCATATTTTAGGCAATGCTTTCGTAAAACGTGTATGGGGATTATCGCCGCACCTGCATCCGGCAGATGTAAAAATTTATTTCGGGGCCGAGCA
>JBILCR010000397.1:0-2694 GCA_044353055.1 Flavobacteriales bacterium | reverse complement strand
TTACTTTATAGGTTATGCCTTGGCTTCGTTACTGCATTTTCCCAGGGATGGATTTTCGCTCCCCTTCGCGGTAACCTATGAATGGTATGCTCTATTTTTGCTTTTGGTCGGGCTGTTAAGCAGCCGTAAATTTCTGCGTAAGCTATTTTCCGAAAGCGAAGTAGCACTTTCTATAGGCTTTATTTTTATAGGTACTTTTATTTTTCAAAGTTTCGCGTCGTTTGCGCTTGAGCCTGCTCTGGCTCAGTTTTGTTGTTTTTCATTAATTCTTGCCGGCATACCGCGGTTTATTACGCGTAGTTCAATACGGTATAGGTGCATGCTGATTTTGCTTTCGGTACTTGTTGCGCGTTCCAATGCAGCATTTGCTTGGCTAATTCTAGTGTTGCCCCTGTTGCTCCTGTTTACAGATGAAAAAGGCCATATTACCACTACTATAAACAAGAAAGGCGTTCTCGCCAGCGTTTTGTTATTGACACTTGCGCTTGCCTTTTCGTCACTATTAATTTTAGTTAACGGTTCGTTTCTAGTGCCATCGCATCAAGCACGCATTGACCTGCTTCCTCATGTGTTTCTCAGTTATCATAAAGGTATTTTTCTGTTAAGTCCCATCCTGTTTATTGCTTTTTTGGGGCTTTGTATCCAGGCCTTTAAGTTTAACCGATATGCACTTTGGGCCTTAAGCCTGTTTATGATAAGTGTCGTTTTTATGGTGCTTTTGTCAGATTGGTGGAATGTACCCTCGTTTGCTGTGCCGCAATTAGCGGCCTTCTTTCCCTTATTTTGTATAGGGTTTATTTGGACCTTGCATGCGTTTAAAGAGGCAAAACAAAGTGTGCTAATTGCTTATTTTGTAATGCTAATTGCCTTAGTGTATTTTAATCAGTTTCAAATATATCAAGTAAAAACGGGGATTTTAAATCCGCTTAAACTCGATAAAAGTTATTACACACAGTCTTTTTTAAGTTTAAAGCCTGTCGAAGCGTTGAATTACGATCTCATGTTAAAAAATGGCATGAGCGAGTCTGATAAGCTTCGTTTCACTAAAACTACCTTGCTCGCTCGAAACTTCAAACCCGGCGAAGCCTTTACTTTGCAAGAGTTAAACGACTGCTTTTACCGGCTCAACGCCGATGTTGAATACGGCTTAAATGAAAAAATACCGCTGCGTACCAATCAGTTTAAATCGGGTTCGGTGCTTGAGTTTTTGTGTTCCTATCGGATGTCGGCTTCGGCATGCAATACCGGTCCGTTTTGGGTAGTCGATATGGAGTCAGATACCGAACACTATGGGTACACCTCATTTTTTATGGCCAGCGATGCTTCCAAGCGATGGAATACACTTAATGCGTGCTATATTTTGCCCGAAGTAAAAAAGAGTACCGACAAACTCAACTTTTATTTCTGGAATAACGGCAAATGCTATATCGATATTCTAAAGTTCGAGGCTTCGGTTTATGAGCCTAAAGATCGTTTTAATAAGAAGGAACTTTTTCTGATGGATTGAGATTTGAATGGCTCCGTTTCGGAATAATTCAATTTGATAAAAAAGAGGCATAAACAGAAAAATAGTGGAAACTTCATTTAGGTGGTTTCTCCTTCAATAATTGCCCAATTATAACATGGCGATTTGCAGCCTCGAATTTTTGAATGCTGCTAACTGTGCTCGCTATAGCCACAAAAAGTTTCGCAAAAGCCAATAATCTTACACTGTAAGTTAAAAGTAAGCATGTGCCATGGCACTGCGGTAGAGCACGCTACTTTTATCTCATAACAAAAACCCCAAGGCTTATGAGACCAATTTACTCCATTATTTCAATTGTTTTTGTCGGATGGCTTGCTATTCCTCAAACCGCTTCTGCCGCCACAAAAGTGTGGACCGGCGCCACAGGAAACGCATGGAATGCTTCTTCAAATTGGTTGCCGGCGGGTGTCCCAAACTCGAGCGATGAAGTGGTTTTTGATCCTTCTGTTTCAAACGAAGGCTGCTCGTTGCCCTTGATAGCAGCGGTAAATAGCGTTCATGTAATGCCGGGGTATTCGGGTACTGTTTTGGGCAACAATCAGTCGTGGGCCTTATTTACGGTTCAGGGCACATTTAAATTGGAATCAGGCGTTTGGGATATGCGAAAAAGCCGCGTTAAATCCATGACGCTGTTTCATCAAACGGGCGGATCCTTCATTAAAGGGAACGGCGGTCTTGCCACCTTTTTGAATCTGCTAATTGAGGGGGGGAGCATGAATTTCGGAACCAACAAAGTTGATATTTTGGGGGATTTTAACCTTTTGGGCGGATTGCTTAGCATGGGATCGGGCGTGTTAACGGTGAAAGGGGTATATCAGCAAACTGCCGGAACATTTGCCAAACCGTCGGGCAATGCCATTTTTGAGTCAAGCCAAGGAATTAAAATATTAGGTGGTTCGTTCGATCTTCAATCGGCCTCGATGACCTGCAAAGGAGCATATATAAACGAAGCTTCATTTATGGGCGGAACCTCCACTATAAACTGCAACGGTAATTTAAGTATTAACGCATCCGTATTTGATAAAACAAGCGGATTGTTGTTTGTAAATAATGCATACACGTTGAGTGCACAGCAGTCACAAATAAACCTAAACAGCAGCATCTTAAATTGTGGCGCCCTTTTGTTTAACGAAACTACTGCCAATTTAGGAACCGGAGCTGTTTTGGCA
>JBILCR010000395.1:0-2695 GCA_044353055.1 Flavobacteriales bacterium | reverse complement strand
TTACGCTAATTGCATTACCCCATACCGGCGAAGCGCAAATCATGAAATTTGTTAAAAATCCGGTAAACGTAAAATACAGGGTGTACATTACCACTAAGCCTGAAGAAGCCACTATTTGGGTGTATAAAGTTCAACGGCCCGATGAAGCAATCTCATACGGTTTGTGGTATCTGGTGGATAACCCCCAATTGTTTAAAGAAGCTGCCACGCTTTTTGAAGTGCCTTCAAAAGATGAAGCCGATTTAATTGTTTGGTACACCAACGATAAGCGCCTTGCCGGCAAACCAAAACGATAAGCTATTTTAGGCTAGAGTTAACTGCTCTATTAAGGCATGATGCTGCGGAAATTGATGTAACAACTGCTCCTTACGTGCCAATTCAAAATCAGTAAATTCAAAGCCGGGCGCTACAGTGCATCCACATAAGGCATAGCCACCCGCTTTCTCTACACGCGAAGCAAACCAGGTTTTAGGAGGTATCCAATACTGCAATACTTCACCCTTCTCGGCATCACGGCCCATGGTTACGGTTTGAAGGCTTCCATCGGCGTGAAGGATGTAAATACAAATTCCGGTTCCATCATAAAAATGCCATCCCTCCGAAAAGCCGATGCGATGAAAGGCCGAAAAATGCGTGCTGTCCATTAAAAAATAAATACCGGTTGCCGCACTATAGGCCGCCATCGATTGTAAACCATTTTGAGGCCTTACCCGAAGCCCGTCTCTAAAAACTTCTTTATACCAGCCTCCCTCAGGGTGGGGCTTTAAATCGAGCTTCTGCGCCCAATATTGCGCGTTTACTTCCGTATCCATTTTTGACAGCGGGTTTCGTTACGTGTTTGAATTTTAATGAAATACACACCGGGCGTACTCGGCATATCGGTTACTTTTCGTGAGGCATCTAAAGCTTTATTAAGTAATAGACGTCCGCTTACATCATACACCGAAACCGTTGCAGGCGCGGCATCAGAGAAGTCGATGGTAATATGGTCAGTTCCTGGATTGGGATAGATATTAAAATCCACATTATCATGGCTGGCCGTCAAAGTGGGAAAAATGCCTTGGTAAAAAAGCAATCCGCCCGAATAATTGCCCACCACAGCCTCCGGGTTGCCATCATCATCCAGATCACTCAACGCAATGCTGGTGCGAATTCCTAAGCGATCACCCAAAAATACGCTATCGAGCTGTGGGAATGTACTTCCTGGAGTGAGATCAACAGGGCCATAGAGGCGTAAAACGCCCGAAAAAGAACCACAAATCAGGTAAAACAATCCATTTTTCCTAAAAACGAAAGGTGTACAAAACCCATTCGATTCGCCTGGTAATGCCGTCGAAATGGCGCCAAAGTTCTCTGTTTGCAATTCCATCGCAGGCGCCGAACCGTTGGTAGTGTTCCTGTAATACCGAATGGTACCTTCGCGCGTTCCTACCAGCAAATCCTGTTTGCCGTCCTGGTCTAAATCCACAATACAAGGAGCCGAATAGGTTCCGGCATCAATATCTTCAAAAAAAGGATCGGAAAACACGAAATTGGCAGGGTTGCCGGGCAATGCTGTATTTTCGAACTCATAAAGCCTGCCGTCTGAGGCGCCCAATAACAGATCGGCATCGCCGTCGCCATCTAAATCGCCCGTGGTAGGATGAAAATTAACCGTAATACCGGCCAAGGTTCCGGCCGTGGTATAATTACGATTGGTAAGTTTAAAGGACACCTGATCTGCAGTAGAAGTATTTTCAAGCAAGGCTAATTGTGTTTTATAGTCGCCCGTGGGTAGAAAATAACCATAATTGCCTACCAGTAAATCTTTCTTACCATCGGCATTGTAATCGAAAAAATGAGGATTAGCACCTTCTCCAAAATCAAGGGTTTGCGTTGAAAAAAGTGTATTGTTTTGATAGGTAAAAACCGGCTGATTGTCGGCACCTTCATTTTTATAATACAGAAAGCAGCGATAATTTTCGGAGCCTGATGCAGAATTGGGCGACACTATTAAATCGCGTTTACCGTCGTGATCAATATCGACAAAATAGGCCGCCGGAAAAATGGCCAGGTTAACGGCTTCAGTGTTTTCGGGGTATTCGCCTACCTGAGCCGTTATTTGAGCATTGGTGGCCGAACCGCCGTTAATTAACTTAGTAAGCGTTCGGTAGGCAATATCACCCAATAACAATTCTTTATCTCCATCGGCATCGGCATCAAACGATGCAATGGATGAACCGGCATGCCGCATATCGAAGCGCCCGCCACCAAAACTGTTGCACGTATCGTTGAGCATCACTTCATTGGTCGAAAAACTCTCGGTGAAGCGCCCCCAGTTATCCGATTCGAACCGTAACATAAGGGTATCGCATCTCCCCAATTGCTCTTGCGCCATATTGCGATGATATTCTACACAGGAGCCCAATAAGTTAAATACCAGAAAATCGAGATCGCCATCGCCATCAATATCATCGATCGAAGGAATATCAACAGGCAAAGTATATACATCTAACCACAGTGAATTGTAGGTGCTGCGTAGTTGTGAAGTATATAGCGAAAATTGGGGTCCCGATCCGGCAAACCCCTCATTCTTATACACTCTGATTCCAGAATTAGAATAGGTGAAAATATCTTCATTACCGTCGCAATTAAAATCGCGCATCAATAAGAAGTTTTCACACTTTGGAAAAAGAGGCTCGGCATCAATGTTATG
>JBILCR010000396.1:0-2695 GCA_044353055.1 Flavobacteriales bacterium | reverse complement strand
TTTTTCCGCTGCAGGTGTGCAAACGGCATTGCTTCAAAGTGCTTCGGGCTGCGATTCTCTGGCTACTTTGAATTTAACCGTTACCAATCAATTAACATCTACCACTAGTATTACGGTATGTGAGGCTCAAATTCCGTATATATGGAATGGAATTACATTCAACGGGCCGGGAACGCAGAGTGCCAATTTATTCACCGAGGCGGGATGCGATTCTTTGGCTACTCTTACACTCGATGTAGCACAGCAACTAATCTCCAATACCGATATTGCCATTTGCGATGTGCAGCTTCCTTTTACTTGGAATGGTTTAACCTTCAACGAATCCAGCTCTCAAAGTGTACTGTTAACATCAACAGCCGGCTGCGATTCTTTGGCTACATTAAATTTGAGTGTGAACAGTTTTGTGCCGTTTACAGATGTACAAGCGGCATGCGAAACGTTTACTTGGATAGATGGGGTTACATATACAACTTCTACAAATACACCCGTATTTACCATTGCAGGTGGTTCAGCGGCCGGATGCGATAGCGTTATCACGCTCAATCTTACGGTGAATCAAAATGCCACGGGGCAGAATTCGATCACCTCATGTGGACCCTATACAAATGAAATAGGGCAGGTATTTGAACAGAGTAGCAGCTATAATTTTGTGCTTCCCACCTCGGCAGGCTGCGACAGTGTGGTAACAGTAGGTATTACGATTTTACCGCTGCCCGAAGTTACAGCTTCGGCTTCAAGCAACGCTATCTATGTAGGTGATTCGGTGCAGCTCGATGCCACTGGGGCCGAATTTTATCTCTGGACACCCGAATCGGGCCTAAACTGCACCAATTGCGAGTCTCCAATGGCCTCACCTCTTACAACGGTAACTTACGTGGTAACCGGAACCGATGCATTTGGCTGCGTTACGTCCGATTCTATTCGCATCGAAGTGGATATTCGTTGTAATGAGCCTTTTATTCCCACTATTTTCTCTCCTAACGGCAAAGGGCCGGGAGCTAACGAATTGTTATGCTTGTATAGCAATTGTGTTGACCAGCTCAAATTTGTTGTATATAACCGTTGGGGCGAGTTGGTTTTTGAAACCGACGATATCTCTAAATGTTGGGATGGATTTTATAACGGCACCGAGGCTATGACGGGTATTTATGCATATAACCTATACATTCTTCAATTGGATGGTAATGTGGTAAACAAGACAGGAACGATAACTTTGGTGAAATAAATTATCAAAAGAGGCTTTATCCCTTAATTTTCTTAAAAAGACTGCTTCGGTTTAAGGCAGATGCAGGTTAATGAAATTATTCGCCAGCCTCAATAGCTGCGCAAACCCAGTAACATGCCCCTTTTTTCTTAACTCCTATATGGTAGCCGTAATTTAATTGCTGCGTTTCACGAGGCAAATTTTCAAGCCAGGATTTGTAAACTTCGTCGGCGATTTGTGAGGCATTGAAATTTTCTTCCTTAAATCCATACAACACGGTAATTGCGGTATGATCGTCTTTTCCGCATATCCGTTTAATGAAACTCGGTTTAACCGAAGTTTGATCGGTTGAACTAACGCTGCCTTCAACCGCAACAGTGGCATTAAGCGATTTGTTTTTCGACTGTTTTGCTAACACTTCATCGCAACGTTCCAAACATTTCTTCGAAAGTCGGTCTGATCGCTTCCATTGATCGGGCAGCGAATCGCGTACGTTTAAGTAATAAAATTTATTCCCCAGTTCCTTTTTTATAAAGGATACATTGAATTTAGATGGTTTATCACTATTGCTGCTACTTACCGTGCGCGCATAGCTGTTTTCGCTAACCATTACCGGAGAGCCTGAGGTGCCACTTACTTTATTGGAAAATTTTAGGGATTCGGAAAAAACATCGGCGGCTAGAAAATATCCCGGTTTATCATCTTTTTCTTCGATCCATAAAAATGATGTGCCGTGTTCCTTGTACCCTTTGCTGAGCATATTTTTATCGTGTCCTTCTGAATTTTTCCATATGGCAAAAGCCATTCCTGCCACATTAATAGCAGTTAGGTTTTCAAAGGTTGAAAATTCTACGATGTTTTCGCCGCAGCCAATATTTAGTTTTTGGTTTAATGTAAACTCAATACGTTTTAACGGAGAAACACCGCTAAACATTGATTTCCCTTTTTTCTGATTATGCGAAAAATCGTTGTTTACTGCCATGTAGATGCAATGATTTCGGGCTGTTAACCAGAGGCTATCGTTAAAGGCGAGCGGTTTTATTCGATTTGATGCTCTGTATTCATTAATAAGAGCATGGAATTCCCGAGCGCATTCATATTCAAATGCCGCCAAGGTATCATTTTGAATAATTCGTTTCACCTCATCGATGGCATTAACTTTTTGTATCCCTCCGAATTGGGCTTTTAACAAGCCAGATGCTACAAAAAGTAAAGAAAAGGCTATAATGCGACTAATCATGGTTGTTGAATTTTTCGGTTAATTTATAACGAACTAACCTCTAAGAATTGTGTATTACAACAATTTTTTTCGGTCTCTATTTTGGCCAATCAGTAATTGTGCCAATTCGATAATGATCCAAAAAACAATAAAGAGTATTCCTGCTTGTGTTTCCAACATTGACTCAAACAAAAGATTTATAAATACAAGCACTCCCAGAACAATTCCCAATTTGTACCTATTATGATAGGAGCTTAGAATAAAAAATAATA
>JBILCR010000393.1:0-2701 GCA_044353055.1 Flavobacteriales bacterium | reverse complement strand
TTTAAGCTACTGTCTGATGCATTAATGGTAAACGGATCTGGCGTTTGGATAATGCTCTCATTTATGAGCATACTAACGTTTGTTTCGGCATGGATGGGGGTTAAAATTCTTCGTCGCGCTTAACCGGCTCGGCGCTTAGGCTTAGAAGGTACTTGAATTACGGGAGATGTTCCGCGTGTATAATTCTGGTGTGCCCAATCGAGTTAAGCTTACCCAATCAATTGCTCATAGGCCAAGATTTCAAAATTCTATGTTCATTACGTATTATTTATTGTATTAGTTGTTTTACAAAATAGGTATGCCGTTATTTGCACGGCAAAAAAATCGATTTCTCAAATAATAATGGCTTCTATACTGTTCCATCAGATTTACAAACATGCTGATCCTCAGGCGCCGTGTGTTTTGTTTCTTCATGGTGCAGGGGGAGGTACGGCAACCTGGAAGAAGCAAGTAAAAGATTTTTCGCAAAAATTTACTGTTATTTTGGTTGATTTGCCCGGACACGCTCAATCAGCAACAACATGTTCCGATATTTCAAAATATACGTTCGAATGGATTTCTGAAAAGGTTTGGGAGGTATTGGATCACAATCAAATTAAACAGGTACATATCGTGTCTATGTCGCTAGGTAGTGTAGTAGCGCGTATGATGCACGAAACCCGACCTCATGGTGTGCTTTCACTGATTTTGGCGGGCCCAATTACTCAACTTAGCGTGGGGCTTCGCATTTTTATGAAGATGGGGCTTATGATTTCCGGCATAATTGGATTTCGTAATTTTTATAAACTTTTGGCTAAGATTATTCTCCCCAAGGCCAATCACGCCAGTTCAAGAAAGGTTTTTGTACGTGAAGCTAATGCTTTGACCGATGCAGAATACCGTAAATGGACCGCGATGTATGGTAAACATCTCGATGCCACATTGATTCGCCTTTTTTCTGCACCGCCGATAATTCCTACCTATTTAATTGTGGGATCCGAAGATCATTTCTTTTTAGCCGCATCAAAAAGCTTTGCCCAACAGTTTCCTGAGGTAAAAATATCCATCGTGGAACGTTGTGGACATTTAGTTACTCTTGAAAAACAAGATATCTTTAATAGTCTTTCGATTAAATTTATCGAAGAGCTTGAAGTTAATTCAAAGGGGAAATAATCCCTTATCTCTTTACCTTGTCAAGTTCGATTTTTTTAATGTTTTAATGCGAAAAGTAGTATATCGGTTGATGTTTCGTTTTCATAGCCTGCGCTAAGTTTTGCCAAAAAGAATACTTGGTGCTGAGTATTCCACGGACTGGTTAGATAACCACATATTCCAATAGCATCGGCAGGGCTTGGAATAGACATGTCCTCAGTTTTTAAGACGCCGCTTTCGATGGGTATATGGCTTGCCGATCCTCGCGCAATGGTATATGATTCGGGGTTTACGGTAAGTATTAATTTGTCGCTGATTTCTACTGAATCCAAAACTGTGGCCGAATAGGTATATTCAATTCTTTTCACTTCTGGCTTGCGCTTCCCTTTTATATAATCGTCGGGATCAATCGTAGCACCCTCCATACTGAGAAACAAATGTGAGGCGTTCAGGTTTCCAAAATGAGTAAACTCTCCCCAAAACGAGGGAACTATACGGTACGTGCTAATTATTGATTGAATGTGCCTGAGGTGATTGTCAAAAATAATTGATGGGGTCCCATCATACGGATTGGTACTTTCAATTTGTGTTTTTAAATACTTGTTATTTACAGCATCAAATACCACCAATTCGCTCGAACAACACCCACAGCCACCATCACAAATACTTCTTCTAAAGGCAAATTTTCCATCCTTGCTCCAGCCAATGGGTTGGATCGTTTCTATCAAGCCTGGTATTTGAAGATTTAATCCCTCCGAAATAACGGAGCTTTCTGCAGAGCTGTTTTGATGCGATGTAAGCTGAATGGTTAATTCATTTAAGAGATTTTGTAGAGAGTCAATACTGTACCGGTAATTATTTAATTGTACGTCACCTGCCTTATTTTTTTGAGTTAATGTTTTTAATTCAGCATCTTTGGTCTGAACTTCTTTTTTAAGAATATTTATTTGGTAGTTCTTGTCCGAAATCTCTGAAAATTGAGACATGATTACTGATTTAAGCGAATCAATATCATTTGCCTGATTGGCAACTTTTTCTCTGAGCTCAGTTTTATTAAGTTTTTCGTTTTCTTGCGCAATAATTCGTGAAGATGCAGTAATTACTGTCAAAAAGGAAATCAGTAAAGGGGTTGATTTAATCATATTTGGTTATAAGGTTAAAGTTGAATGGCTTGTTAATGGTCATTAATTGAAATACTTGTTTATTTATTTTAATCACTATATAAGCAAAACGGCAAGAACATATGCACCAACAATAAGAAGTGAAAGGCCGCCACAAACCATTCCAATTATGGACAAGGTTTTTGCTTTTTTTTGATCGGTCCTTGGGTCTTTCTGTTTAAGCGAAAGTGCTCCTAAAACTAAAGCCAATAGTCCCAATAAAGGTGCTAGATAAATCACAAGCAAGGATAGAATCCCTAATATAAGGCTTGCAAGGGCGAGCCCATCTGCGGAGAATCCACTAGATTTACCCGGTGTGCCTGCAACTTCTTTGGATGCCGCAAATACATCTTTATGACCATTGGAATATTTAATCATAAACGCCTCCGATTTATTGATGCTCACAATGG
>JBILCR010000394.1:0-2701 GCA_044353055.1 Flavobacteriales bacterium | reverse complement strand
TTAACTGAGTTACCATTGGTAAAGGTCCCAATTTGATCGGCATTGCCTCCAGATGTAATGTTGAAAACCTGAACGCCTGCTCCTACTAAAACATTTTCTACCAGATTGGTGGCAGGAGATTGAGCAATGTTCAGCTGTGCAAAAAGTGGTGTAATGGTCCCAAAAACCAAAAACGTAAAAAGTATGCGTAAGTAATTTAATGCCATTTCTAGAAATTAATTATTGGTAAAAATAGTATTTCATTTTGAAATACAATCCCTAACGCGGTGTTAAAAGTATCTTTAACGGCTAATAATAAAGTAGGAATACTTAAAATCGGGTTCGGGAAAATCGGTCGAATCTAATTTAATGCGCTGCCATTGGCCCGTGCATTTTGTTACCCAGTTTTTGCCGTCGGAATTCCAGCGAACAGGCAATACGAAAGAATCAAGAGCATTTTTAACTCTAAATTTTAGCCAATGGCCTTCATCTGTCTGTTCGCGAATGTACTCAAGTACTGGAGGCGAAGTTACATCCAAATACTGGTAGAAAAACGATGCATGAAGTCCTTCTGTTTGATGAACAAACCAAGCAATCAATTCTTCCGTACTGAGTTCCTTAAATTTAAACTCTTGAGCCAAACGGCGCATTAAATCATTCCAAACTTTGGTATCTGAATAAAAGCGACTAAGTGTGTGAAACATCAGCGCCCCTTTAGTGTACATGTCGGACTCACTGCCCTCTCCCCCACTCAAAATGGAGGAAGTATTGAGTACCATCTTTTGTTTAGCGGCAATATAATTCAACGCTTTTTCATCCCCAAATATGCAGGACACATAATACATTTCGGCATAAGTACATAACGCTTCCTGCAACCAAAAATCACGTGATGCTCGAGCCGAAATCGCATTCCCCCACCATTCGTGTGCACTTTCATGCACCAGAATAAAATCCATAGGGAGTCCAATCATCGAATAATCATTCCCCAAATAACCATCTGTATAACCGTTTCCGTAGGCAACAGCCCCTTGATGTTCCATGCCTACATAAGCGGTTTCTACCACCGAGTAACCATCATTTTCGCAAGGGTATCGACCAAAAGCATTTTCAAAACATTCGATCATGGGTTTGGTGTATTTAAACTGGTTTTGTGCTTTTTCTAGGTTATACCGTAAAGGGTAATAATCCAGCGAAAGCTTCGAGCCATCGGGCCGCTCCAAAACCTCAGAATAATGGGCATAATCGGCAATATTCACAGTAATATTGTACAGATTTATGGGCAAGGTAGTTTGCCACGTTGTGCTACGGCTTTTACCTTTTACTATATCGGCCGTAAGCTTCCCATTACCTTTAAAGTATAATGAAGAGGGATACACCGAAGTAAATGTAACGGTATCGGCTTCGTCGAGATAATCATCGGGCGCCGGCCACCACAACGAAGCACCTTGTCCTTGACAGCTTACTCCAAGCCATGGATTTCCGTTGGCATCGGAACGCCACACCATACCCCCATCCCATGGCGGATTTACAGCTTCCTGAGGCTTGCCGCCGTATTTTATTTTTATTTCAAAACGGGCATTTGCCAAGGCTGTAAAAAAACGCCGATTGCCTAAAACCTGCATTTTCATTGTATTCTTCGGATAGTGTATCGAACTCCAATTTAGAGGTTCCTTAAGAACAAGACTAAATGTATCGCCCGTGGCACACTGCCAGGTTTGAACAACCTGCCCCTTAATGGTTTTGGTTTTAAACTGAGGATAAAAGTGAAACTCAAGACGACGCAAATCGGGCACAGATAGTGCTAACAATGAGTTTATACAAAAACAAAGTGTAACTAGATTGCGCATACGGGGGTATAAAAAAAACGCCGACACAAGGCCGGCGTAGAGAACAATTTTAGTTGTATGTTATAAAACACCCTGTTTATCGATGCGACGAAGCGCCTCGGTAATACCGATTTTATTTACTGTACGCAATGCTGAAGTAGACAAACGAATGGTGATCCATGCTTGTTCTTCCGGAATATAAAATTTCTTGGTAACCAAATTCGGATTAAAACGACGCTTGGTTTTGCGGTTTGAAAACGAAACGTGATTGCCTTTAAGGGCTTTCTTACCGGTGAGCTGACAAATTTTAGACATAACCCGAATATTTTTTTAAGGGCTGCAAAGTACGTAAATCTAATTCAAAGAATCAAGACACAGAAAAAAAATTAATTCATGATAAAATTATCTTGAAGTACTATTTCTTGCTTTCGAGCCTGAATCATTACTTTGAGTTCATTTATCAACCAGCTTTGACGATCTGCCTCAACTTGCAATTCGAGCAAACGGTATTTTTTCTCGGGATGAAGGCTTAAAAGAAGCGCCGCATCGAAACTGTTCATCTCAACATGTTCAGGAATTGTGCTGGCCTTGCCATTTTTAAGTTCCAAATATTGATACACCCACTTAGGCAGCGCTTGATCTAAAGTTATTGATGTATTAACACTGCATGGCTCCACCAATGCTTGAGCGTACAATGTATTGTCGGATTCAAGAACTTCGGTAAGCCTAAAAATACCCACGCCGATAACCGATATATCTAGTTCACCATTAGAACTGCGAGAAAACACCGATTTAAGCTTAACCTCCGACCCAAAATCCTTTAGCGTTTTATTGGAAACAAAAGGAATTCCGAACGAAGCGCCATTTTCTTCAGCATACTGCATGAGCTGTTTGTA
>JBILCR010000391.1:0-2703 GCA_044353055.1 Flavobacteriales bacterium | reverse complement strand
GGTGTGCTTTCTTCCGTTTCGCCATCCCAATCAAAGCAAACAGGCTGGCGATAACCATGCTCACGGAATCGGGATTTTAAATTTTCAAGTTTAAACGAGCGGTTGTCCGAAGCATGCACTACGGCGTCGGGATATTTTTCATGAAGCAATAAACTCTTTCCACCGCCGCCGGCACAGGTATCCCACACTTTTTGCGGGCTGCAATCCGGAAAATGAACTGCCGTTTCAACCGAGGAGGCATCCTGGATGCGATACCATTCGGGCTTTAAAATTTCCTGCAACTTAGTGTTTGAAGCTATACGGATTAACCCATCTGCTTCTTCCGAAAATGCAATTTCGGTATTATGGAACGCATCAATGATTCTTTCCCGAAATCGGGCATGCGGCTTCACAAATACCGCATTTTGCCTCAGTAAATAAAGGGCGTATTGGTTTGAATCGATCTCCTTCGAAAGCTCCGGCAAGCGATTAAGCGCCTCGGTGGGGTGTATGGCAATACTCCTCTCTTGAAGCTGTTTAATGCGCACATCGAGCACCTGACCATTTTCTACCCAATCACTGTTTTTTAAGGCGTTTTTTTGCAGTTTCGAGGCCAGGCGTTCGGCCATAAATGCATCAACACAGAGGGTTTTTTCTGCTTCGTTTAAATGTTCAATCAGACTACTAATGCGGTAAAATGTAAATACGCGTTCGGCTATGATTTTTCGGTCTTTACTCCCCAGAATTGGATGCTGTCTAAAGTAATTGTTTATAAATCCCGCAAGGGGAGTGTCGCCCTTATATCGGCGAAGTATTTCATCGGCATGATGCCTAAGTATTTGCATGGTACAAACCTATGGATTTCGGTTCATTATGTGTACGTTATTTAAACTCATTTTAAATTAAGTGCCTTGCTAAAAAATCGACGCTGCCTTTGCGAACAATTTTGATGAATGATTTGTTATTCAACCGTTTTGCATTACTAAGATCTGTGGCGAATGACCCGAAATTTATTTTGCAATAACAGCCCTACATCTCTACATTTGCAAGCAATTTTATAAAATTGACAGTATGGCAACAGTATCTACGGGATTGTTTCGGTCGTCTTTAGGGCGTAAGTACCTTATGGCGCTTTCAGGCCTTTTCCTCTGCCTGTTTTTGGTGGTTCACCTTATTGGTAATCTACAGCTTTTTGCAGGCGATGGCGGTCAGGCGTTTAATGTGTACACGTATTTCATGACGCACAATCCGCTCATAAAAATTGTTGCATACGTTAACTACGCGTTTATCTTGTTGCACATAATTGACGGTTTGATGCTAAGTATGCAAAACCGCAAGGCGCGTCCGCAGGGGTATGCCAAGGTAAACCAAAGCGGCTCGGCAACGTGGTCTTCACGTAATATGGGCATTTTGGGAACCATCATCCTTGTGTTCCTCGTAATCCACATGAAGTCTTTTTGGTTCGAAATGAAATTCGGCAACATGCCTCTTACTTCTTACGAAGGCGATACAAAAGAATACAAAGACATGTACACCGTCGTAGTGGCCGCTTTTGGTCAGCTTTGGTACGTTGTGCTTTACGTGATTAGCATGTTTGCGATTGCCTTCCATCTTTACCATGGATTTCAAAGTGGTTTTCAGTCTATCGGACTAAATCACCATCGTTATATGCCAGTAATTAAAGGCATTGGTATGGTGGTGTTCTCCATTTTAATTCCTGCACTCTTTGCAGCAATGCCAATTTTCTTCTATTTAAAGTCCCTTTAACCTCTAATACCTGAACGCATGAAACTGGATGCAAAAATACCTGAGGGCCCATTGGCCGATAAATGGACACGCTACAAGGCAACTATTCCGCTGGTAAATCCGGCAAACAAACGCAATATCGAGGTAATCGTTGTGGGTACCGGTTTGGCCGGAGCCGCTGCAGCAGCTACACTCGGCGAAATGGGCTACAAGGTTAAGGCCTTCTGTTTTCAAGATTCGCCGCGTCGTGCGCACAGTATTGCCGCACAAGGTGGAATCAATGCCGCAAAGAATTATTCGAACGATGGCGACAGCGTTCACCGTTTGTTTTACGACACCATCAAAGGGGGCGACTACCGCAGCCGCGAAGCCAACGTGCATCGTTTGGCCGAGGTAAGTACTTCGATCATCGACCAGTGTGTGGCGCAAGGTGTTCCTTTTGCCCGCGAATACGGTGGCTTGCTCGATAACCGCTCTTTTGGTGGCGTGCAGGTTTCGCGTACGTTTTATGCCCGCGGTCAAACCGGTCAGCAATTGCTTCTTGGAGCCTATTCGGCACTGAGCCGTCAGGTAGGCCGTAAGCAGGTGCAAATGTTTGCCCGTCACGAAATGCTCGATGTGGTTCTTATCGACGGTAAGGCCCGCGGTATCATTGCTCGTAATCTGGTGAGCGGAAAACTGGAGCGACACTTTGCTCATGCCGTGGTGCTTGCAACGGGCGGATACGGTAATGTATTCTTCCTTTCAACCAATGCTATGGGAAGCAATGTTACTGCAAACTGGAAGGCTCATAAAAAAGGGGCATTCTTCGGCAATCCGTGCTTCACGCAAATTCACCCTACCTGCATTCCGGTATCGGGCGATCACCAATCGAAATTAACCTTGATGTCGGAGTCGTTGCGTAACGACGGCCGTATCTGGGTTCCAAAGAAAAAAGACGATGCACGCAAGCCTACCGAAATTCCGGAGGATGAGCGC
>JBILCR010000392.1:0-2703 GCA_044353055.1 Flavobacteriales bacterium | reverse complement strand
TCACTGGATCTCGGAATTAACGGGTTCTGCTTTAGCCAATTGGCAAATTGCCTACCTCATAGGAGGCCTGTTAGGTTTGTTATTGCTGGCCTTACGTATCGGTACGCTGGAATCTCAGATGTATCGAAATGTGCATAAGGCTTCGGTGCGACGTGGCGATTTTTTTTCGCTGTTTAAAAACAGAGGCACGGCACTTAAATATTTGAAATGTATTTTAATTGGATTGCCCGTATGGTATGCCATCGGTATTTTAATTGCACTGGCCGAAAACTTTGGAGGCACTTTGTTAAACGTGGATGGGAAGGTAGTGAATAGTCAAGCCGTGATGTTTGCTTACCTAGGACTTTCGGTGGGCGATTTAATCAGCGGATTTTTAAGTCAGATTTTTAAAAGCCGTAAAAAAGTAGTGCTTATGTACTTGGGCTTCTCGGCTTTGGTTGCCTGGATGTATTTTGGCACTACCACCGGACGCAGCACACAATGGTTTTACTTTATTTGTTTTCTTGTGGGTGCCGGAACCGGTTTTTGGGCTCTTTTTGTAACTATGGCAGCCGAACAGTTTGGCACCAACATTCGCAGCACGGTTACCACAACGGTTCCCAATTTTGTTCGTGGTGCCGTAATTCCTATTACCTGGAGTTTTCGGTCGCTCGAACCTATGTTTGGGACCCTGGGAGCCGCATCGGTGGTGGGCCTCGTTTGTATTTTACTTGCCTTGTGGGCTACGCTTGGTGTAGAAGAAACTTTTGGCAAGGAACTCAATTATACCGAAGTGATGTAATTTGAACGTATTCTAACCCCAAAAACCATTAATATTAATATGTACACATTGAAAAATAAAGCCCTGATTCTGTTGTTCGTATTCCCCATGCTATGGGGATGCTCTACACAACCCGAAGACATCAAAATCTCCGAGCTATCAACGGTATGCGAATATTCGGAGGCCGTATTAAAGGTATGCAACAAAATTAACGACATTGCCAATGGCCGCAAGCCCGAAGAATTAACCGATGAAGAGAAAGAGGCCATTATTATCCTCAACAATAAATTTAAGGATTTAGACCGTGCCATGGCTAAAAAATTTACCGTGCCAGAGTTTAAGGAATGTCCCGAATTTGAAGCTATTAAAAAATTGATGGAGGGCCCTGTTGATCCCTTTATTTAACCCTTTAAATGAACATTATTTTCATGAAACCTATTCTTCCAGTTATTTTCTTATGTATTGCCTTTGTTAGTTCACTTAAGGGGCAGGAATTCTCATACACAGGCAAAGGTTCTTTACCCAAAATTATGACTACCTTATTTAACGGACAATGGAACGGAAGCTACTGTGTGTGGAAACCCAACTATTATGAAAAATCTGTTTGGGGCGAGTCGTTCGACGGTATGTTATATACCGAGCCCGATACGGTTATGATTTACCGCACACCTACTGCCACCAAACTTATATTGGTTACCACAACGCGTAGAAAGGAAACCGCCACAGAGTTCGAAATGTTTCATTCTTCTTCCATAGGTTTAAGCATTGTTACGTTTGATTATGACAAATCGAAAGGAACGTTGTTTTTATCCGGGTTTGAAAAACTTGCCGGGATAAACGGTTCATGGGGAGAGCCGGATGCCGTTTCGCTCAGGCCCTTTGGAGGGGATGACTATTTTGTGGAAACTAATGGGGGATACTCACACATGGGTATTTCTGGTGAGTATTTAGCATTGTACTATCTGGGCAAAGAAGTCTTAAGGTATGATATCGCCGCTGATAATTTAGGAAATATTCCAGAAGGAGAGGAAGGCTATTGGGGCTATACCACCGAGGTAACTTTTGAAAACCAAGCCAAAATTATAAGTCTAACCAAAAAAGGTACTGAGGAAATATTCCAAAGCGACGGAACAAGCCGAATCCAAAGCGTAAACGAAACAGCTAAATATCAGCTTGTTAATGGCAAACTTGAGAAGCTCTGCCCCTAAACTACGCGGTCGGGCCAACGATTTTTATCCACTCTTGTTGGTTTAACCCATGCATGCAAAATATAACTTGCCTCAGGAAATTGCTCAAGACCTGGAGCGCCAGTATGGTAATATTTTAAATGATGTCATTAGCATAACCGAAACGGCGCAAAGCTCCTTTTGTCAAACCTGGAAGCTCGATTTCTCGGATGGCAAAAGCCTGTTCCTGAAGGGAGGTAAAATGCAGAACGATTTTTTTGCCGCAGAGGCTAAAAGTCTTCAAGTTTTAAGCGCATCGGGCTTGAGCTGTCCCGAGGTGGTTTTTTCTAGTGAACATTGCCTTCTATTAGGCTTTTATGAATCCTGCATCGATACGAGCCATAGCTTCATCCATGCCGCAACGCAATTGGCCGCACTGCATCAAACCACCGCTGAGAAATTTGGATTAGAGTTTACCAATTACATAGGCTCCTTGCCCCAATGCAACGATTATTGCACTACGTTCGATGATTTTTATATTCTCCAACGTATTGAGCCTCTGAGTAAAGAAGCGTATGATCGTGCATTGCTCTCCAAAGCCGATCTCCGCGGCATAGAGGCTCTGTTAAGTCGCCTTAACGAGCTGCTGCCCCCTGAGCCCCCCGCACTCATACACGGCGATTTATGGCAAGGAAACCTGATGCACACTTCGGGTGGGCCTGTGTTTATTGATCCCTGTCCAACCTATAGTCACCGCGAAAGTGATTTGGCTATGAC
>JBILCR010000390.1:0-2704 GCA_044353055.1 Flavobacteriales bacterium | reverse complement strand
CTTCGGAGCGAAGATGCTGGATCCGAATACATAATTGAGGAAGATAATTGGGTAAGTGCCGCTGAGTTTGCCGACAGTGTTGGGGCTTGGATAATTAACTCTTCTTTGGGATATACCCGTTTCGATGATGAGCAAACCTCTCATACGTACAGTGACATGGATGGCAATACCACCCGCATAACGCAGGGGGCCGATATCGCAGCTTCAAAAGGTATTCTGGTAGTAAATTCGGCAGGAAATTCAGGTGCCGATCCATGGCAATATGTTGGAGCACCTGCTGATGGCGATTCGGTTCTCAGCATTGGGGCCGTTGATTCTTCTGGTACGTATGCTTTTTTTAGTTCACAGGGTCCAAGTTACGATGGCCGTATTAAACCTAATGTTTCGGCAATGGGTCAGGCTACTTGGCTGGTGGTGTCTTCCGGTTCGGTGGGTCAGTCTAATGGAACTTCGTTTTCATCGCCTATCATTGCAGGTGCAGCAGCGTGTTTGTGGCAGGCTTTTCCTGATGCTTCGTGTATGGAAATTTACCGTGCCATTGAAAAAAGTGCTCACCAATACGACCGCCCCGATAATTATCTGGGTCATGGAATCCCCGATTTTTCAAGAGCATTTGAACTGCTCGCTAAAGAACGCAATACCATAGCAAAAAAGGATAGTATTATCAATCTATATCCCAATCCTGCGGGAGATATGATAACGCTCGAGGTTTATTCATCTCAAAAACAAAGCGCAGCCTGGGAGGTTTTACAAACCGACGGACGCATATTAGCGAAAGGCACCGCCGAATTAATGCCCTTTACTATCAATCAATTACCTATCGACATTAAAAGCCGCAAATTTGATTCCGGCGAATATGTAGTTAAGCTCAAAACGATTGGTGGCGTATTATCGCGACGATTTATTAAAGCGTAATCAATCGTTACCTTCATACCCCGAGTCTTCGAGCAGGTTTGTACTGCATGCAGCTTCAACAGCCAATTTGTCGCAACGTTCGTTTTCGGGATGGCTATTGTGACCTTTTATCCATTTAAATTGTAAGCGATGTTTCGGATAAATCTCCAGAAATCGCTCCCAAAGATCCTGGTTTTTCTTGTCCTTAAAATTCTTGTTTTTCCAGTTAAAAACCCAGCCTTTGGTTATGCTATCGATAACATATTTGGAATCTGAGGTAACAACAACAACACTACCCGGAATTTTGATGCTTTCAAGCGCAACGATAACACCCAAAAGCTCCATACGATTGTTGGTGGTACGTTTATAGCCAGCGCTTAACTCTTTGTAATGCAGTCCCGAACGGAGTATTATTCCATAACCTCCCGGCCCTGGATTGCCGCGTGACGAACCGTCGGTGAATACCTCTATAACATTCATTAAAACGAATTAATCTTTAATTAAATCTTCAATTACTGAAGGTAAATAGCGGTGTTCCAACTCATGTACTTTGTGCGCAATATGTTCGGGATTTTCATGGGGAGCAATAGAACACTGTGCTTGAAAAATAATGTCGCCCTCGTCATAGTGTTCATTAACCCAGTGAACCGTTATACCTGTTTCGGTTTCGCCTGCTGTTGAAACAGCTCGATGTACATGCATACCATACAAACCTTTGCCTCCAAATTTGGGCAGAAGCGAAGGATGCAAGTTGATAATCTTTCCATTAAATGCCTCTATAATGGCCTGTGGAATTAGTTTTAAGAAGCCAGCCAACACCACCAAATCGGGTCTATACATTACTTTAAGGTGCGCTATCCATTTGGGATCACTTAATTCGGGACCTTTAATAATCTCAAGATTAATTCGGTAATCGTAAGAAATATCAAGAAAACCACGCCTTGGCTTATCACTAACTAGAGCCACAATTTCAACTCCAGACGCATCTTTAAAATGCTCAATAATGTTACGGGCGTTTGAGCCAGCTCCCGATCCGAAAATGACGATTTTTTGCATGATTTTATTCGAACGCTAAAGTACAGATTCGCCATTAACATAAAATACCTTAAAAATAAATTGCTGATTTACATATAGATAACTTGTTAATACCAGCGGTTAAAAAAAGATTTTGCTTGTTTGCTTCTAAGTCCTTTCTTTGCAACAAATTTTTTAACTCAAAAACAATGTCAGATATCGCATCTCGCGTAAAAGAAATCATCGTCGATAAATTGAATGTTGACGAAAGCGAAGTAACACCAGAAGCTTCCTTTACTAATGATCTAGGAGCCGATTCATTAGATACGGTTGAGTTGATCATGGAGTTTGAAAATAAGTTTGGTATCGCTATCCCTGATGATCAGGCAGAGAACATCGCTACAGTGGGTGATGCTATAGCATACATCGAAAAGAACGCCAAATAATACCAATTTACTTCGTTGAGACGGGTTGTTGTAACCGGTTTGGGGGCTGTTACTCCACTAGGTAACACGGTTCAGGATTTTTGGAAAAATCTTTTGGACGGTGTTAGTGGTGCTGACTTTATAACCCATTTCGATAGTTCAAAGTTCAAAACTCGTTTTGCATGCGAGGTTAAAAACTTCGATCCGAGCGCGGTTTTCGATCGAAAGGAGCAGCGCCGGCTCGACCTATTCGCACAGTATGCGCTTTATGCAGCCGATCAAGCATACAAAGATGCGGGATTGAGCGAAGGCGCTTTCAATCCCGATCGTTCAGGAGTTATTTGGGGAAGCGGAATAGGCGGCTTAAATAC
>JBILCR010000389.1:0-2706 GCA_044353055.1 Flavobacteriales bacterium | reverse complement strand
TTATATGATGAAATGGTGCGACGATACGTTGATTTTTCGGTTGACTATTCCAGCGATATTGATAAGGTAATTCACATTGTGCGCGAAGAATGCGATAAACATCCCCTTTCGGTGGATGCACGCACTCCTGATGACATTAAAGAGGGGAGACCCCGCACCGAAGTGCGCCTTATTGGTTTTGGAGAATCGGAGATAAAAGTGCGAGCCTATCCTTCGGTAGCAAAGCCACCCGATGCGTTTGAGCTGCACACCGATCTAAATCTTATCATTAAAAAACGGTTTGATAAAGAGGGGATTACAATTCCTTTTCCGCAACGCGTGATCACCTACCGAAGCCATGAACAAGCATAAACGCATATTGATTAATAAACTCGGCGGCCTTCAGCGTCCTAAACTGGCACGAAAGGCTGGTCTGGCGCCAGCCACGTTGCATTATACAGGCGAAACAAAAGATTTTACACCCTGGCTCGATTTTATTGAATTCAACGCAAACGATGTTATCGAGCGCAACAAACAGCCCGTTGATTTTATTCCCGAAGCGCAATTGCAGGAATCGGTGAGATGGGTAAATGTTTGCGGAATTCACAATACCCAGTGCATAGAGAAGATTGGTCAGATTCTCAATCTGCATGTCTTGGTGCAAGAAGATATCGTACATACCAATCAACGGCCAAAGCTCGATGAGTACGAAGAATATCTTTATTTGGTATGTAAGATGATTCAGCTTGACAAGGTTACCAACGAATTGCGGAGCGAGCAGGTAAGTATTGTACTCAAAGATAATTTACTCATAACCTTTATTGAAGACGAAGGCGATGTGTTTAACGACATCAGGGAGCGCATTCGTAAAGGAAACATCAAAATACGCAAGTCGGGAGCCGACTATTTGCTTTATTCTGTTTTGGATGTTCTCGTGGATCATTATTTTGTGGTATTGGAGGGTATCGGTGATTATCTCGAAGATCTCGAAATTATGCTATTGGAAGAACCCCGCTCCAATGTTTTGCAGGAATTGCATAAGTCAAAAAGAGAAATTATTTACCTCCGTAAATACATCTGGCCTTTGCGCGAAGTTGTGGGCTTATTATCCAAAGGCAATACGTCCATGCTTAAAGGCAATACCACGCTTTATCTGCGCGATGTTTACGACCACTGCATTCATGTCATTGATACACTCGAAACCTTTCGCGATGTATCATCTGGACTCATGGACGTATATCTAAGTTCTATCAGCAATCGAATGAACGATGTGATGAAAACCTTGACCGTAATAGCAACTATTTTTATACCGCTCACATTTATTGTGGGTATTTACGGAATGAATTTCGACTATATGCCCGAACTGCACTATGCGTGGGCATATCCAACGGTGTGGATTGTAATGGCAGTAACTGCGGTAAGTATGTTAATTTGGTTTCGTAAAAACCACTGGTGGTAAAATAATCTGAATGCTACAAGGAATATTGTTTTGTTTTTGGACCGCTCTTGCTTTTTATGGCATTTCAAAACTGAGCGTTTTTAATTCCGGCGCGCTGCGAAATAGAACTTGGCATTTTTTATTTGCCTTTAAGCTCATTTTTGGGGCAGCATTACTATGGGTTTATACTTATTATTATGGAAATCGCAGTACAGCCGATGTGTATAAATTTTATGATGACGCGGCAGTAATAAGCAATGCATTATTCGATGATCCCTTGGTTTACTTTAAATTTTTGACGGGATGGGATATGCAATCGGACGAATGTAGGCCGTATTGGAATAAATTGCATAACTGGGCCGAACAATCGCAACAATGGCTGGATTATGCCAAAACTGAAAGCTATAATTATTTCAACGCAAACCGATTAATTACACGCATTCACGCCGTGCTAATCCCTCTTAGTGCCGATTTTATTTTTACGCATTTGATTTTCTTCAATTTTTTCATTCTACTGTCATTTGCTTATTTTTTTAAGGCCTTCTCTAGCTATTTTTCTAGGTTCTCGTGGTTGCTTTTTTTTCTCATTCCATCAACATTATTCTGGTGCTCGGGCCTTCTAAAAGATACGTTGGTATTGGCTTTTGTCTGCTTTTACTTTTATTTTTTCAACAATGTAATCAAGCACGATAAAATCTCATGGATGAATTTATTAGCATGCATAGCTTGTGCGATTTTATTGCTTTACACCAAATTTTACATTCTCTCCGGTATCGTGGTGTTTTCACTGTTGGCAATAATTGTTAAATTTTTTTCGGTGTCAAAAGCATTGCGCATTACCGGTGTTTTAATACTTGCAGCCTCACTACTATTTATAGCCGATTGGGGTGGACCTTTGAGAAGATTACTTAGCGGAAAGCGCGAAGAGGCTTTGAAGGCTGCTGTATTTGGCGAGGCACAACATCAAGTTTTTTACCATAATGTTTCAGATGATCCGATAAATATTCTTTACGAAATTCCTGAAACCTTTTTTAATGCTTTTTTTCAGCCTATTTCATGGAGCAGTAATAATGTTATGATGATACTGGCAGCCTCGGAAAACATGTGTTTGCTCCTTTTGGTTTTACTCTTTTTACGTTCACTACTCAAGCAAAAATATAGTGTGCAGTTGCTTCCTTTTTGGGGATTTATACTAATACTTGCCTTCGTAATTGGATTTACTAGTCCGGTTACAGGGGGCTTAATTCGCTATAAAACAGCTTATTTACCCTTCTTTGTTTTAATTGTTG
>JBILCR010000052.1:0-9427 GCA_044353055.1 Flavobacteriales bacterium | reverse complement strand
CGCGCATCTCCTCAAATACCATTAGTGCCAGGGTAATGGTATGGCCAATATTATCATGAAGTTCTCTGGATATTTGGCTCTTTATTTCTTCCGAAACTTCAAATGCTGCAGTATTTAGCTCTTTCTGAAATTGCAATTCGCGCTTGGCTGTTTCTTTTATTGAATTTATTCTATCCCGATTAAATTTAATAAACATGAAAAACGATCCTGCTAAAAGTATTAATATAGCAGTGGTACCTCCCAGAATCCCTTTAAATAGTATTAGTTCGTCCATTTATTTTCTTGGAATTTTATTGAAGGCTTCTTTTACTTTGCCAGTAAGCTAAACAGAAAGAAATGGTTATCATTATAAGCTCCAAATTTGCAATTAAATAATGTAGGATCGTTAAATCCAAACTTATATTAATAGGCAATTTCCAGGTGATTTCATTATCAAATAACACAATTATAAAATCACCCAAACAAAAAATCAATTGGGCCCATCGAAGCACTTGGTCGGCAATATTGACAGGATTTTTGATGATACTATAAAAGAGAAAAACACTTAAAAGCAGGTGTATTAAAGGGGCTAATTCGTTCCATTTATTTAAGTCATTTAAAAACCAATGGATTGGGAAGCTGCTTAATAAAAGCAATGCAGGAATATTGAAAAGATATTTTTTACCCCAATCCTTCAATTCATAATTAACATAAAGTACTCGTGCACTAAAAAAAAATAAACCGCCTATATTATACACTATTATTGAATACAAACCATTGCTAATTCTTATTGTAGCCCATATTCCAAAAATTAAAACAAGCCAAAGCAGGCTATATATTATTTTTTGTCTGGTAGATAAATGTTTCAAAACCAGACTGCCTACAACAATTGCAATTATTACTGCTATGTGCCTTAATAAGGACTCGACCCAAATCGAAATTTCCATAACTAAGGCAAGGCCAACCGGTCTTTAACAGCTACGACCTTTTTACAATTGGGAGGGCACAGAAAAAAATTGTCCATAGCCTTATTGGTAAATGCTCCATTCCCTTGGCCGTTACCCTGTGTGGTACCCGGAATAAAAATACCAGTGGCAAACGTTTGAACGGTATTGCCCTCAGATTCTTGGGCACCACTTAAAAAGTAAAAATAATCGGGCGGCTGATTGTTGTTCTTATTGTCTTCGGCCAGTGCAATAAATCCAGGCAAATTGGATAATGCAGAAGTGGTATCAATGGCCGAATCAAATACATCGAAGTTTGTACCGCTGCCATCGTGCGAAATTAAAATTTCGTCCAGATAGCGGTGGTAATCATTTTCAGCGGTGTTTAAATCAGTTCCACTTAATAAAACAAAATCATCGTTCTGTACCCAATAGCAACTTGTGTTTTGAAACATCAAATCAGGATCGGCATTGGTATCGGTTTCGAAAATGCGGTAACTACCAAAGGCGTCTATTTCTTCGAGAATGGTTGGCACATATACCAATCGTATCGTATTATTGCTTCTAAGTGTTGGTATAATTCGCATCCCTTTAATGAATTCGGTGCCTTGAGGACTTAAATCGTCTAATAAATCAATTAGGTTTTGCCGCCCTATTCGTTCATAAACATAGCCCGAAAATGCAGCGCCCGTGGTCTTAAAAAAGCGCACAAAATCAGTGCCCATCGTATTAAACTCGGCAAGCGAAATTGCTTGATTGGATGGATTTAATGTGAATGCCATTTGGAATTATTTTGACAATTTTAATTTAGTAGAAATGGAAGCCGGAATCGCATTTTTATGCACCATAATGCACGTGGTTTTGTAGCGGATGTATTGCGCCGAACAGTACAAATATCCGCCACACTCATTATTTTCGGCACCCCATGAATTTTTTACGATATAGAACTTCTGTCCGTTCTGGTCTTTTACCAATCCGGTGATGTGCATGCCATGATCGTCCTGCGTACTGAGGTTATCAAATGCTTTTTGTCGCAACTCTTGCGTTACAATCCGTTGCGGTACCATTTGCGTAAAGAGTACTTCTTTTTCCTCCTTGCTCATGGCTTCCATCTCTTTTTCGGGCACAATGGCCAGTCCGTTTTTATGCGAGAAATAAGGCTCACTCACATCTGAGGCCCATGCAATGGAATAATTGTTTGTGATGGCGTTTTCCATAATCTGCTCCATCTCGTCAAGCGGAACATTATATACTTTATTCCAGGCCCAATTGTCGGGCACTTCAAGCACAAACTGTTCGTAGAAGGGATGATGCGTGAATGAAGAAATTTCGATGTAATCATTTGGATTTATTCCCAATTGATTACGGAATTCAATCGGTGTAATGCTTTTGCCATTGTAGTCAAATTTCTCGGGTAGTTTTCCCAGATAAGCATCCAAAATGCCTTCAACTGCCTGCTTCCACGCTGGACTTAATTTGCCTTCGGGAAGTTTTACCAGAGTATTCAGCATTCCTATGAGCACCTCTTCCAACTCCGAATGGTTGTGTTTGGCCTGTCCATAAATAAATCCGCTGTAAGCAGCATCGGGCATCATACCGTAATCTTTAATTACGTTCATCACGTCATGAAAGGCGCCGCCTTGCCCAAAATTGGTTTTACCCATCATACGCACGAAACGTTCTGATTTAGAGGTGTAGGCTCTGCGAGCAATATACATTTCGGAAAGGTTCATCTTTCCTTTTCCCATGCGCTCAAGTTCCGATTCTAAAAATGAAAGTGTTGAAAAACTCCAGCACGTGCCGGTGCTGCCCTGGTTTTTTACTTCGGTATTTCCAATTTCTTTGATGGTAGTAAACTGGTATGCCGATTCTTTCTTGTTGGTTTTTGTTTGCGCTTGTGCTGCTGTGATAAAGCAAGCAGTAAGTGTGAATGAAATGAATAGCTTTTTCATGGCTTGTGGTTTTGTGTGCTTATTTGTTGTTGAACTGACTCATGGTTAATGTGGGCCCAATGGTTGCAAAACTCTGAATGAATTCGCAACATTGAGTTAATCGTTCTGGGAGTGCTTGGTTTTCATCGGAGCTCCATCGGTTAAGTACATAATTTACCTGTTGCCCTTTGGCAAATTCGCTGCCGATGCCGAAACGCAGTCGGGCATAGTTGGTTGTCCCCAGTGTTTCTTGTATGCTTTTAAGGCCGTTGTGGCCGCCGTCACTGCCTTTGGTGCGCATGCGAAGGGTCCCGAAGGGCAGAGCCAGATCATCTGTAACGACCAGCACATTTTCGAGGGGCATTTTTTCGGCCTGCATCCAGTATTGAATAGCTTTTCCGCTGAGGTTCATATAAGTGTTCGGTTTCAGAAGGATGATATTACGCCCCTTGAGTTTGAAATTTGCCGTCCATCCGTGCCGAACCGATTCAAAAGCACAATGATGTGCCACGGCTAAGGCATCGAGTACCGAAAATCCAATGTTATGTCGAGTGTGTTCGTATTCTGCGCCGGGATTTCCCAATCCGCAAATCAGGTATTTCATTCTTGCAATATAATTGAGTTAAGGCCAATAAAAAAAGCCGGGAGCAGAAATGCTCCCGGCTTTAAATAACAATAACGAATTATTTTTTAGCGTCTTCGGCCGCCTGGCGTGAAGCACGGGTAGCTGAAACAGAAATTACCGCTACGTTGGGCGCATCAAGGAATGCCAAATCAGGGTTCTGCGCTTGCAGGTGTTCTACCTTAACCGACTGACCAATTTCGAGGTGCGATATGTCCACGTTAATTTTATCCGGAAGGTTATTAAGTAAAGCACGCACTTTCATTTTACGAAGCTTAATAAGTAATTTACCCCCTTCGCGTACACCGGGTGCAATACCATGAACAGCCACCGGAATAGCAATTATCACGGGCTTTTTGTCATCTACATGCAGAAAATCTACATGCAAAAGACGATCGTTAATAGCGTGATACTGTACATCTTGCAGGATGGCGTTATACTTTTTACCCGAAATTTCGAGCTCGACGGTATGCGCATCGGGCGTAAAAATTAAAGGTTTAAATGCCTTTTCGTCGGCCGAAAAGTGAATTTGCTCAGCGCCACCGTAAAGAACACAAGGCACCTGACCTTGGTTGCGGAGTGCTTTTGCATCTTTTTTCCCTACGTTCTCGCGAGGAGAACCGCTCATAAAGATTGATTTCATGGTTATATGGTTTTAGTTATGTTTCAACAGATAAAAGTGGAGCTGATGCTTTCGTAGTTGTGCACGCGGCTTACGACATCAGCAAATAAATCGGCTACAGAGATTACTTTAATTTTAGGCGATTCTTTTTTCAAGGGGATGGTATCGGTTACTACGAGCTCTGTAATGGCCGAGTTTTCTATCTTTTCGTACGCTGCTCCCGATAAAACTGGATGCGTACAAAAAGCACGAACCGAGCGGGCTCCGCGATCCATCATCATATCGGCGGCCATAGTAATGGTTCCTGCAGTGTCGATGATGTCATCAATAAGTACGATGTCTTTGTCTTTCACATCGCCAATAAGCGCCATGCGGGCCACTTGGTTGTGGATTTTTCGCTCCTTGTAACAGATGGCCATGTTCACTCCGAGGTATTTTGCGTACGAGTTGGCTCTTTTCGAACCGCCCATATCGGGTGCTGCCATAATTAAATCGGGCAGATTAAGACTCTGGATGTATGGAATAAAAATAGATGACGAATAGAGATGATCAACCGGCACATTGAAAAAGCCCTGAATTTGATCGGCATGCAAATCCATGGTCATAATGCGCGTAGCTCCTGCTGTTGCCAGCAAATCGGCTACGAGCTTTGCACCGATGGCTACTCGGGGTTGATCTTTGCGATCTTGCCGAGCAAAGCCCATGTAGGGGATAACCGCAATTATTTGGCGGGCAGATGCACGTTTTGCTGCGTCAATCATGAGCAAAAGCTCAAACAGATTTTCAGAAGGAGGGAAGGTACTTTGTATAATAAATAAGTCGCTTCCGCGCACACTTTCTTCGAAGGCCGTTTGAAATTCGCCGTCGCTGAAACGAATAAAACTCACTTTGCCAAGTTCTTTGCCATAGCCGGCAGCAATTTTTTCAGCTAAATAGCGTGAAGCAGAGCCTGAAAAGATTTTTACCGGATTGTCCATAATTCGTTTCTTAAAGCCGAGCGCGAAGGTAATAAATTTTGGTGTTGAAAAATAAGTCCTGCAGATTTTGAATCACGGCCGAGAATTGACCTTTACATTTTTGGATTTCAATTCCGCATATGTCCGATTTTTTCCTTTAATAGCGCGCAAAAGTAAGCTTGATAATCTTGTTCAGAAAACCATTTTACTACACTAAAAACCCCCAAACTGCCCCATCAATTTGGAAAATTGAAGTATTGCCAACCAAATAAGAACTGAAATACCACAAAATGGTAGGCAGAAACCTTTTATTGAAAAGCGGGAATGTAAGGGCTAGTAAAGAAAAGTTGAGGGGCGCTTTGCCTTCTGCGTCACAAATGTGTTACAATTTTAAAAACAAAAAAGGGCTTCAATTATGAAACCCTTTATTAAGTAAGTGGAGAATACCGGATTCGAACCGGTCACCTCTTGCCTGCCAGGCAAGCGCTCTAGCCAAATGAGCTAATCCCCCAAATGAGTGGGCAAAAGTAGCAAAAAAATAGAAAGGGCAAAAAAATGTTGGGTGATACTCTGACCTAATCCTTGGTTAAAACCCCATTTGAGGTTTGTTCATATATCGTCACGTTTTTGCTAAAAGCTATCGGGAGGTAATTACGCAGCTTTCGAATTCATATTAAAGCTATCAGAATTATTCGATGCCACTTCTAAAATGGCCGTTCTCGTGAGCTGCCTCATCGGTTCTTCGCATTACTTCTTGTTCAAGCGCAATGATCCGTGGAAAAAGAAA
The DNA here is from genome assembly GCA_044353055.1 of Flavobacteriales bacterium. Classification (GTDB taxonomy): domain Bacteria; phylum Bacteroidota; class Bacteroidia; order M30B66; family M30B66; genus CAMCXT01. The sequence continues at coordinate 3,586 of JBILCR010000052.1, read as the reverse complement.
TTCGATTTCGCGATGCAGCAATTGACCAAAATCGCGGTCAAACTCTTCGAGTTCTGCGTAAACCAATTTTAGTGTTTCATTACATCGCACCGGTGGGGTGTAATTATGGGTAAACTGCCTAATTGAATGCAGAAGGTCTAACACGCGCGAGTGCTCGAGCCTAATTGCCCGAATAGAGCTTTCGCTGAGATTAATGCTTAAAAATCGAACGGGCGTTTTATTGGCTCTAATCTCAAGCATGGTGCGAACAAAGGGAAAAATAGATTCCTGTTCTACGGCAAAAATTTTCTCCACCTGCTTTCGTAAATCCAGCAATAAATTGAGCAGGTATTCGGCGCCTTCATGCAAGGTATGCTCTTGATGTAAAGCTGAATCAAAATTTTTAAGAATTAATTCCAGCAGGTTAAGTGCATGTGCTTGATGCCGCTGTTCAAAGAAAACAATCATGTCTTCTTCTTTAATGGCGTTGAAATCGATATGCGAAAACGAGGTAGACATCTATTTGTCGGTTCTTTATTTTGTCAAAGAAATAGAATATACCCGTTAATTACACTGATAATTGTCAGAAAAAAAGCCGGCATATAAGCCGGCTTTTGACAAAAAAAGATTCTGAATATTATTCTATCGTGAGTTTTACGGTTTGCACGCCTGTTTTGGTATCTAATTTTAAGATATAGGTTCCTGACGCAATGCCGCTAAAGTCAAGATCTTTATTAGGAACGAATGCCTCGCTGCGTACCGCACGTCCTGCAACATCAAACAAGGTAACGACACCGGGTTCGTGGTGCATAATGCGAACGTTTCCTTTACTTGGATTAGGATAAACCGAGAGTTGTTGTGCTGCAGCCGAAGAAATTCCTGTAGGATCAACAATGGTAACATTTACTGGAACCAATTCGCTGATGCAACGGGTAAGTTCACTTTCTACCTCCCAGTTATAGAAGTAGAAGAAGTATAAACTACCTGCTGATGAGTTGGTAATTGAAAGAACGTTACCTGCAGCAAACGGATACGCATAAGGAGTTCCGTTATTTCCGGCATAATTTCTTTTAAGGCGCGGAGAAGTATATCCCAATGAAGTTTGATTTACTGCACCGTTTGTTCCTAAAATATAGCCTGTGCCTGGTGTGAGCGTAAAGTTTAAATCCAAAATTTGTTCTCCGGCAACTAAGGTAAAGCTTGCGCTGTGAATAACAGCTCCGGTATTGTCTTTTACCTCAATCATGCGCTCGCCGGGAGTATCGGTATCCACTTTAACGGTACGTAGGGTGCAATTTTCAAGCACATCAAAGATCATAGATGCATTTGTGGTATTTGAACCACTGTAAACACTGGTTCCGGTGTGGGCAAATAATCCTGCGGTAAAATCATCACCTCCATTTTGAATGGCTCCTGCAGCATAGAATGTAGTATTTGCTGCTAGTTCAGGCGTTACAAATGTGTTTCCACTACCAATTTCGTTGGCTCCTGAAGGATCGCTAAACCACAAAACGTTGTTTCCACTCGCATTTAAAGTAGCCGTTCCCGGAGCAGGAATATTAACATCAGATGCCGAAGGTGTTCCCGGGGTAATTACATTAACTGAAATTGGAGTTGAAGTAAATTCTTGACACGCTCCTTGTACCGTTAGCGTGTAGGTGCCCGATTGGGTTACAGTAATGTTTTGCGACGCTTGTCCATTGCTCCATTGATATGCAGTAGCCCCTGCTGGGCCGTTAATTTGAACCGAACCGCCAACGCAAAACTCTGTTTGACCCAGTGCTTCAATTACAGGAGTTTCGTCGGGAGATTCTACAATATTGATGGTGCGAGATACTGCACTGCAATTACTTCCCGGAGCCGAAACGCGAACATTATATTCTCCGGTAGTTGTTACTTGTAGTGTTTGTCCTGTTGAATTGTTAGACCATAAATATGAATATCCTGCTGGTGCTGATAGCGTTACAGTGGTTCCCGGACAAATAACTTCAGGACCCACAACCGTTAATACTGTTGGAGGCGACACACATTGATTTTCGATGATGGTTAAAAATTGGTCCACTTGAGGATTTACAATAGTTTCGGTGATTCCTGAAGGGAATATTACCACAATAGAATCAATTGAAGTGGAAGTTCCTAAACCGAAATGCAGCTTTGATGAATTTGTAGTTCCGTATGAATCGCCGGCACGCACTTCACGAATTTGTGCACCCCAAGCCCCATAAATTATTGCGCGGGCACCAATGGCAGTTAGGTTACTTACCGTACCTTGAAGATCTAAGGTTATAAAATGGTTGTTGTTGGTAGTTTTGTTCAGCCAAATAACATCGTCGGTGCTGGTAGGCGTGGTGTAAATCTGATTGTAAGCAACGTACAAATCAATTTTACCGTCGTGGTTTACATCACCAAAAGCGAACGTACCAATAGGGTTAGCGTCAAATAAACCCGTTACCTCACTAAAGGTGCTATTGCCGTTATTATGGAAAATACGATGCGTTGAGCCTGTAATTACAATATCAACAAAGCCATCGTTATCTAAATCTTCGAAACCTGACTGAATGGGGGTCATGTTAGAAATATCAAAACCGGTGGATGCGGTAATGTCGGTATAATGTCCGGTGCCATCGTTTTCAAAGATTTGACTTTCATAGTCGTGGTTGGTAAGTAACAAATCGAGGTCGGCATCATTGTCAATATCGCCAAAGCTGGCGGTCCATGATTGCCAACCCACATTTATTCCATACTCGGCGGCATTTTCTGTAAATGTTCCATCGCCGTTATTAACAAACATAACATTTATACGACGCCCATCGGTTGGACTATTTACGCCCTGGCGGCATTTTGCAATGTACAAATCGAGGTCGCCGTCGTTGTCAAAATCCGTCCAAACGCTGCCGTAGTTGCCTGAGTCATCTGTAGCGGTTACGTTAAAATTAATGATACTTGATACAATTAAATTACCTGTTCCATCATTGATGTAAACGGTACTTTCGCCGTTGTCGTCGCAGGTAAATAAATCGGCCCAACCATCGTTATTTGCGTCAACTACCGTAAGGTTTTGAAGGAAAAAATTTGATGAAGGCAAAGTAACCAGCGTTGCCGAAGTGCCAGTGGCATTCATCATAAACACTTTACAGGATCCGTTCCAGCCTCCAACAATGTCTAAATATCCATTTTTATCGAAGTCGGCAACCGTCATGGCCCAGGCTGAAGAACTGCCCATTTGCCCAAAGGAGCGGGTCTCAAATTGAGTCCCTGTTTTTTGAATTTCGACAAAAGCATTTCGGCCCTGATCCAAGCGAATAATGTCATCGAGACCATCGTTATTCCAATCGGCAATAGTTACTGAGCAACCGCTGTTAAAATTGGCATTGCTGAGTTTCGAATTCAAGTTGGCAAATTCGAATTGGCCCCAGGCGGATAAACTTCCGGCTGAAAGAAGGCCTAGGAAAAGATTACGTAAATTAAAATTCATATTAATTTAATTGGGTTTGATGTTGGTTTTTTGGGATGCCAAATTTGATGTTTTTATTCCTATTAATCAAGTGATTTCACTATTCTTCGAGTGAATTTTTTATTTCCCGAACGAATTTGAATCAAAAATACA
>JBILCR010000051.1:0-9437 GCA_044353055.1 Flavobacteriales bacterium | reverse complement strand
AATTTTATCTTCATGCCCACGTTTCCCCGGTAATTCCATAATTCAGGTAGATTATTTATAACGAATTAATTTAACGCAAATTATAAATTTACGTTACACCTTTATGGGTTTGCTTTAATTTTAGTTTCCAGCTCGCCTTTCAGGAAGGCAGCGGTATAGCCAATATTTTTTTTACAGATTTCTTCAGGTGTACCCTGAACAATAATGCTTCCGCCGCCTTCGCCGCCTTCGGGTCCCATATCAATAACATAATCGGCAACTTTTATAATGTCGAGGTTATGTTCAATAATAAGCACTGTATTGCCTTTATTTACCAGTTTTTGCAATACTTCAAGAAGCATCCTTATGTCGTCGAAATGTAAGCCAGTGGTGGGTTCGTCAAGAATGTAAAGTGTTTTGCCGGTGTCTTTTCGGCTAAGTTCTGTAGCCAATTTAACACGTTGGGCTTCGCCGCCCGATAGCGTAGTGGACGATTGCCCCAATGAAACATAACCTAGTCCTACTTCATTTAGGGTTTGTATTTTATTCCGAATCGAAGGGATACCTTCAAAAAATGAAAGTGCCTGCTCCATGGTAAGGTTTAGTACATCGGCGATAGACTTTCCTTTAAACCGCACTTCCAGAGTTTCGCGGTTGTAGCGTTTACCTTGACACGTGGGGCATAGCACATAAACATCGGGCAGGAAATTCATCTCAATAGTTTGCATGCCGCCACCCGAGCACGTTTCGCAACGTCCGCCTTTTACATTAAAACTAAAGCGCCCCGGCTTGTAGCCTCTAATTGCGGCTTCGGGCAATGAGGCAAATAAACTTCGTATGTCGGAGAATATGCCGGTATAGGTGGCAGGGTTTGAACGTGGCGTGCGGCCTATTGGACTTTGGTCGATATCAATAACTTTATCAATGAGCTCGAGTCCTTCAATACTTTTATATGGCAATGGAATTGCATGTGATTGGTAAAAATATTTGCTTAAAGCAGGATACAAAGTTTCGTTAATGAGGGTTGATTTACCGCTGCCCGAAACTCCTGTAACACAAACTAATGTTCCCAAAGGAATGTCGAGATTCACATTTTTTAGATTATGACCGCTGGCACCTTTTAATCGCAATCGGTTTTTATCTAATGTTCGGCGTTTATCGGGAATTTGTATGGATTTATGGCCCGAGAGATACTCGGCAGTACCTGTAGGTACATCGAGCAATTGTTGTGGCGTGCCTTCGGCAATAATACGCCCACCGTTAATTCCAGCACCTGGTCCTATATCGATAATATGATCGGCTGCCAACATCATGTCCTTATCATGTTCAACCACAATTACAGAATTTCCAGCATCGCGCAGATCTTTAAGTGCCTGTATAAGCTTTACATTATCCCGTTGATGCAGTCCAATGCTGGGTTCGTCGAGGATATAAAGCACTCCAACCAGTTTTGATCCAATTTGAGTAGCAAGCCGAATACGTTGTGCTTCGCCGCCCGATAAGGAGGCCGAAGGCCGGTCGAGGCTTAGATATTCAAGGCCTACCTCTTGCAGAAATCCTAAACGCGTGCGGATTTCTTTAAGAATTTCGGATGCAATGGATTGCTGTCGGGCATCCATTGTGTTTTCGATAGTATCAAGTCTCTGAACAAGCGAAGCAATACTCAAACGGCTCCATTCTGCGATGTTGTTGCCGTCAATTTTAAAATATAAAGCCTGCTTTTTTAATCGGGTGCCATTGCATTCGTTGCAATCTACATGATGCATAAACTCTTCGGCCCATTTTTTTCTGGCGGGAATATCGCCATTCTCTTCGTGCTGCCCTGCAATAAAATTTACAATTCCTTCGAATTGCATCGCATATCCCTGACTGGTGTATTGTGGATTTTTAATTTTTAGAATTTCTTCGGTACCGTACAGAATAGCGTTGATGCCTTCAGGTGCAATGTCGGCAATGGGCATATCCAGGGTAAAACCGTATTTGTCGGCAATGGCCTCAACATGAGCGTAAATCCAATTGTTTTTATATTCGCCGAGCGGAATAATGCCGCCCTTTTTAATGTTTTTCTTGGGGTCGGGAATTATTTTTTTTAGATCAACCTGAGCCACATACCCTAATCCATGGCATCTAGGACAAGCCCCATAGGGAGAATTAAATGAAAACAAATTGGGAGCGGGTTCATCATACGAAAGTCCGCTGCTGGGGCACATCAGAAAACGACTAAAATGGCGAATAGAATCCTGTTCAAGATCTAAAATCATAATGCTGCCTTTGCCCATTTTCATGGCAAGTTTAAGCGAATCGGAAAGGCGTTTTTTTTGTGATTCAGAAACTTCAATACGGTCAACAACAATTTCAATATCGTGCACCTTATACCGATCGAGCTTCATTCCAAAAGTCATATCCTGTATGGTGCCGTCAACTCTAACTTTTAAAAAACCCTGTTTGCGTATTTGTTCAAACAATTCGCGGTAATGCCCCTTTCGGCCTTTTACTGCTGGAGCCAGCAAGGCAATCTTTCGATTGCTATAGTTATCTATTATGAGATCCTGTATTTGCTGTTCGGTATAACGAACCATTTTTTCGCCCGAAATGTACGACCATGCTTCTCCGGCGCGGGCAAAGAGCAACCTCAGAAAATCATAAATTTCGGTTATGGTACCAACGGTAGATCTCGGATTTTTTCCGGTAGTTTTTTGTTCAATAGAAATCACAGGACTTAAACCTGTAATTCGGTCCACATCGGGGCGTTCCAGATTACCCAAAAATTGGCGTGCATAGGCCGAAAAACTTTCGATATACCTGCGTTGCCCTTCGGCATAAACGGTATCGAAGGCCAGCGACGACTTCCCGCTCCCACTTAAACCCGTTATAACCACTAGTTTATTGCGTGGAATTCGGATGTCTACATTTTTAAGATTATGCTCACGCGCTCCTAAAATTTCGATATAGCGCGGCCTATCTTCCTTTTGATTTTTCATCGTTTAGAACAAACCAAAAGTACTTAAAATGTTCAGTTTTCTATGGATTTTTAACAGGTATACTGTCGTTTAGCTGAAGTACATCTACCTGTGAAGTTTCTGCTTCCTTAACCAAGGCATCGTATTGTAGTGCCGAAGCGGATGGTAGGTACAGTTTATAAGCAATTCTAGAAGGGTTTGACAATTTTTCTCCCTTTAACCAGGGGTTATAAAATTTAAGCATTTTATAGGTGGTACCTTTTGTCTGAGCAAAATTGGGCAAGTTAGATATGGTAGAATCAACAGTGATGTAAGATCCGGGTAACGGAGGATAGAGATCCTTTTTGCGGAGTACGAATCCATACAAATAGGGCCGTGAAATAATTTCTTTAACCGCAAGAATTCTAAAAACGTAGCGGGCGGTTTCATCGTTAAGCAAAAGGTCGTAATACGATTTTGCTTTTTGCTGGTTGATTTGTTTTTGAATTCCTGCCTGACCCATATTAAAGGAGGCCGCAACGAGGGTCCAATTTTTAAATTGTGCGTATGCCTCTTTAAAATATTTGCAGGCTGCTTCTGTTGATTTTATTACGTTGTATCGTTCATCTACGTCTTCGTTCATAATGAGTCCGTAAGAGCCTGCAGTAGCGGGCATAAACTGCCAAAAACCTGCAGCTCCCTTAGGCGATACATTTAAAGTAAACCCCGATTCAATAAGCGCTAGGTATTTAAAATCATCGGGAATATTATTCTTTTTTAAAATATCTGAGATAATTGGAAACCAGCGATTGGCACGTTTTGCCATTAAAACAGTCTGCGATTGATAGTAGGTATTTACCAAAAATTCACGATCAATACGTTCTCGAACTTCGATGTCTTGAAGCGGTACTTGCTCCCCGGCAAAATTTAAATCGTTAGGGATATTAACAGAGTAAACCTTGTATTCTTTCCGAAACGAATTCTGATATTCGATATCGTCTTGATTTATTTTGCCGTAAAAACTAAACAACCTAATTACCCCTAAAACACAAAGCAAAACGCAAAACGCTACTCCGGTTTTAATTATGGGTTTGGGAATGCGGCTCCAGAATGTTAATTTACTTTTCACCTTTAGCTTTTTTCAATCGTGTTGTTGCATACAAGCCGGCAAAGATAAGTATAAATAAAATTCCACCGTAAAGTGTGAAATAGGAGTTCCATTGTTTAATATTATTAAACACGAATATTGCTGTTACCATGGTAATGAGTGATAACACAATCATTACTACGGCAACGTATCTGTCGCTGAGGCCTAAATAGGATAGATGATGCGTAGTGTGGTCTCTACCGCCAACAAATGGCGATTTACCTTTAAGCATGCGGTTTATTGAAACGGTTGCCGTATCGCTTATTGGCACTACAAACATTAAAAGCGCAATTATAATCTGACGTTCTAGTGAAACATCGCCATAATATCCGGGCGCATTCCAAAAGTATTTTATTCCAATACCGGCGAGGAAGATACCTAAGAATTGAGAGCCGCTATCGCCCATGTAAATGCGCGATGGATTCCAATTGAAATATAAAAAACCTACTAAGGTTGAACTTACGCCGAGTATTAAAATGAAATCAAGATTGATGTTAAACTGGCGGAATGCCATGTACATTAGTGCACCGCTACATATAACAAGCGAAACGGAGCTTGTAATGGCATCCATATTATCAAGCATATTGATGGAATTCATTAACCCAACCACCCAAAAAAAGGTGATAAATACATTTAAAATTTCCCATGGGAAAATTTGAATTACATTGTCGGTTAAAACAAAAGTAAAACCACAAATAAACTGAACGGCAAACTTTAAAAGCGGTTTTGTATTGTAGGCATCATCGGCTAAACCCATTATGAATCCTAATGAAATGGCCAATATAAATCCGAGAAACTGTTTGTTTAGCAATAGTTCGTTACTAGGAAAAAAGATGGAGTAAAAAACGATTGATATTAAAAATAAAATATAAAATGAAACACCACCGAAAGCTGGTTTTGATGATGGAGCCCAACGTATTTGATTTTCTTGGTTTTTTGAACCGAGGCTGCTCGAAAATTTTAATAGTAAGCCATTAATTAATACCGAGAGTAGTACCATCCCTGCAGTAAAAAATGCAAGAATAATGGAGATTGAGAAAAAACCGAGATCAATCATTTACGTGAAATTAAGCGTTAAAAAGGACTATTAAAATCTTTAAACCACTCGTTTTGCAGATCTTTATCAGAGAGGGTGGGTTGCGTGAAATTCCAAGAAATATTAATATCGGGGTCATTCCACATGAGGCCACGCTCAGAGGCTTTATGGTATATATTACCGCATTTATAGGAAAATAATGTGTCGGGTTTTAGTGTTAGAAATCCATGTGCAAAACCTACTGGTATGTATAGCATCATGTGATTTTCTTCGTTTAATTCTACGGCTATATGTTGCCCATATGTTTTTGAATTTTTTCGAATATCAACAGCCACATCTAATACAGCACCTTTAATTACCCTAACCAGTTTAGATTGAGCAAACGGAGGTATTTGAAAATGCAGGCCCCGCAGCACCCCAGGCTGACTCAAACTCTGGTTATCCTGCAGAAAATGATCCGTTATCCCCTGATTTTGAAATGCTGATTGATTATACGATTCAAAAAAATAACCACGCGAATCTTTATGTACGTTCGGTTTGATTAAAAATAAGCCTTCAATTTCGAGCGGTATAAATTCCATCTTACTACTTATTTATCATTCTCCTGAAAAATTCTTTTATGCTAAATCGTTCTCTTCGAATATCTTCATCATAATATCCAAAACCATAACCATAGCCGTACCCATAGTCATAGTCATACACTCCCGAGTACCCATAGCCCGATTTCTTTATGTCTACGGCGTTCATAACAATACTTAAGTTATTGATATTATTATCCACCACCAGCTTTTGAACGTTTTGAACGAAATTTCTTTTCGAATAATTTTCCCTAAATACATAAATAGGGAAGTCTGAAATTTTAATTGCCCTAATACCGTCTGTTACCAAACCAATTGGTGGATTATCAATCACAATTACGTCGTAACGTTCCTTGAGGCCGTTGAGAACCTCAACCATTTTATTACTAATTACCAATTCGGAAGGATTGGGCGGTACGGGCCCCGCGGTAATAAAGTCAAGGTTTAAGAGACTCGATTTGTAAACACATTCATCAATAGTATTTCTCCCGATGAGAATGGTACTCATACCTTTATCATTGGGAACGCCAAATCCAACATGGATTTTAGGTTTACGCATGTCAAGATCGAGAATCACCACTTTCTTTTCGGAGAATGCAATAATACCTGCCAGATTAAGTGCCACGAATGTCTTACCCTCTCCTGAAATAGTAGAGGTTACTGCGATGATTTTACTGCCTTCTTTTTGCGATAAAAAGTCGAGATTAGATCGGATAGATCGCAATGATTCTGCAATAATGGATTTGGGTTTTTTATCAACGATAAGCTGGGAAATGGGGATTATGTCTTTATAATTAGGCACAATTCCCAGCACTGGGAGCTTGAGAAATCTTAAAATATCATTTACCGTTGTTATCTCATTATAAAAGAGATACCTGATTATAACCAATGCCAAACTAATTACTAGCCATCCAATTAGTGCGCTTAGCGCTACAACGCGTTTGGAGGGGAAAAAAGGTGCTGCTGAGGCAACACTCGCTTCAAGAACGGTGTTTTCAGAGGTGATACCAGCATTTGTAATGGCTAATTCAGATTTAATGGTAACCAATTTATCGTAATAGCTTTCGTTGATCGAATTTAATTTCTGTAAACGAACAAATTCTATGCGGTCGAAGCTTAAAGCGCTGCGCTGGATTTCTTCTTCATAGCTGGCCAAACGATCTTCATATTGGATCTTTTCTTTTGATAATTTAATTTTTTGGAGGTTGAGTGTTTCAAGTATTAATTTTTTCTGAATATCAATTTGATAGTCGAGCTGGGTTATTTTAGAAGAGTTTGGGGTAACGGAATACAGTAGTTCCGATTTTTTTTGGATGAGCGATCGTAGCTCCGAAAGCATTGGAGTTACCGCCCCTTTGATGTCTGATGATGCCAACAAGGATACAAAGCGAATAACATCCATATTCGCATCCTGAACAATCGCATTTTCTATAGTTTGAAGACCTAGTTCCTCTAATTGTATATCATTAATTTTTTTCTCAATATCCTCAATTCGATTATTAAAATTGGGAAGTGGAGTTTCGTCGTCCAAACGATTTTCAGCTTTAAAATTTTGAAGATTTACTTCCGAATCATAAAGCTTATCATAAATGTTTTTTAATTGATCATCAATATATTTGATGGTGTTGTTGGCTGATTCTGCCTGTTTTTCAATATCGTATACTTTAAATTCATCGCATACGGTATTGCAAATATCGGCTGCCTTATCGGGATTGCGCTCGTAATAGAGGACTTTAATGGTACCTGCAGCCGAATTTTCGACTTCAACCTTTAAGTTATAGGCATAATTTCTAACTAAATTACTGCGTTTTGTAAATACAAAATAGTATGGGTTTTCGTTAGATCCCTTTAAATCCTTGCGAATACGATCGAAATTTTTTACATCAATTTTTAATGAATCCACAATAGGCAATCTAACCCATTGCTTCGTTTTAACGCGAAACACATTTTCCTTGTTGTTTAGATTCGTGGTAATGGTAGCGTTATTTTCGTCGGTAAATGTGATGTAGAGCGGTATTGTGTAAAGTTCGTTGATTGGATTTCGATATTCAATTTCGAACGGAGATGTTTTGTACATCTCAAAATTGAGCACATTCCCAATTTGATAATAGCTCACGTCAAGTGGTAGCTTATTAAACACCCGTTCAAGAAATGTAGCAGATTTTAGTAGCTCTACCTTACTAGGTAAATCGGTGTTTAATTGTAAATCTTTTTCAAGAAGCATTCTTGAATTTTTATCGGCAAGCGCGATTTGAATAATTGATTTTGATTCGTAAATAGGGTAGGTATATCGCAAATAGAGAAAAGCCATGGTAAAGGCAATTACTGCGAATAAAAACAACCATGGCAGGTTATTACGAATAACCTTTCCAAATAATTTCGAATCGAAATTATCATTAAATGGCGTTATTTTTTTCTCCTGCATTTTGTCCGAATATCGAATGAAATACTATTTTAAAATGAGATAAGTAGTTATAAGTAAGTTTATTAGTCCCAATGAAGGTGCAATTCTTTGATTGATATTTGCCGCAAAGTCGTTTCGAGGTTCTATGTAGATGATATCGTCGCCCTCCAACACAATTCCTGCTTTATTAATTCCTTCAATCGTAGACAAATCGATTAAATAAATTTTGGGATTCTTTAAATCTCCTCGTATCAATTTTATTCTATTGGCTTTACCTTCAGCGCCAATGCCTCCCGAACCGGCTATGGCCTCCAATAATGTGGTGTTGGGATTGTCAAGGGTTATTATTCTTGCAATACCTGAGCTTCCTGGAAATAGAATAATTCTCTTATTTAAAATATCAATGGTAACATAAGGATCAACAAAGTAGGAGCGCATGCGTTCTTCTATCATTAATTCTGCCTCTCTAGTAGTTAAGCCTTCAATTTTTATTCGACCTAATAAAGGAATCTTTATAGATCCATCAAATTCAACAATATAGGATCGTCTTCCACTCAGCGCATTGTTAACTACAGTGTTTGATTCAATTAACATGGCTCCTTTATTGGGAGTTATTTGTATATCAATACGATCGTTTTGCGAAATACGATACTCTTTAATGTCCGGAATTTTAGCAGGATCTTCGAACGGGTAATCACGTTTCGTGCGAAACATAATTGCTCTGTTATTGCATGAGGTAACGAGCAACAGCACTGCAAGCATTAGAACCAAACCTGATTCTATCTTACCTATAATTTTCATGTAGCTAAAGTATAAAATAAGATTTGATTTAACATGCTTGACTTCCAAATATTGGAAGCGCTTATTTGTTAAGCAATTCTTCGTATAACAAGGTCATATCCTTTATGAGCCTTGTAAAGTGAAATTTATTTTTTACGTGTTCCCAGCCCCCTGAACCCATTCGTGCTCTAAGTTCATCATCTTCTATAAGTTGAAGTAAATAATTTGCAAATGGCTGCGCATTGGTTTTTGAATCGCTCAGAAATGCAGTTTTTCCTTCAATTATTATATTTTCTATGCCCCCTACATTTGTAGTAACGATAGGTTTGTTGGCCGCCTGTGCTTCGATAAGGCTTACTGGAGTACCTTCGTTAAGAGAGGTTAGAGCTATGATATCTAATCCGGCACAAGCCCAATCAATATTTTTAATCCATGATGTGAATGTGAGTGTGGTTTTACGCTGTTCTTTAAGCCAATCGCAATATTCAATGTTGAGGCTTTGAGCCATTTGTTCTACTCGTAGCCGATCTTCGCCATCTCCAATAATAAAAAATCGCACTTTTTTTTGAGTGCA
>JBILCR010000387.1:0-2727 GCA_044353055.1 Flavobacteriales bacterium | reverse complement strand
AATGAAAAACATACTTACAATAGGTATTCTGGCTTTTGCCATGCAGACAAACGCTCAGGATTCGCACGAAAGTGGTGGCAAATGTCCGCTGGGTCACGATCGCAAAGAATCTGCTGCGGCGCCCCAAATCGAATCAAGTTCTAAGTCAAACATGCAAACCAATAAAGATTGGTGGCCAAGTCAATTAGACCTGAGCGTGTTGCGAAGCAATTCTGAGTTATCGAATCCGATGGACCCTGGATTTGATTATACAAAAGCCTTCAATTCGCTCGATTATCAGGCATTGAAAAAAGACTTACGCGATTTGATGACCGCATCACAAGACTTTTGGCCCGCCGATTTTGGCAATTATGCCGGGTTGTTTATCCGCATGGCTTGGCACAGCGCAGGAACATACCGCACTGCGGATGGGCGCGGCGGTTCGCGCGCCGGCCAACAACGCTTTGCTCCGCTCAATAGTTGGCCCGACAATGCCAATTTAGATAAGGCAAGACGCCTGCTGTGGCCCATAAAACAGAAATACGGCAATAAAATATCGTGGGCCGATTTAATGATATTAACCGGCAATGTAGCCCTCGAAACTGCCGGTTTCAAAACCTTTGGATTTGCGGGCGGCCGCGTTGATGTTTGGGAACCTGAATCGCACGTTTACTGGGGATCAGAAACCAAATGGCTTGAAGACAAGCGGTACTCTGAAGGAAGAAAATTAGAGAATCCCCTCGCTGCAGTGCAAATGGGCTTGATCTACGTTAACCCCGAAGGACCAAACGGTAATCCCGATCCTGTATTGGCAGCCAAAGACATACGCGAAACCTTCGGTCGTATGGGCATGAACGATGAAGAAACCGTTGCGCTGGTTGCAGGTGGTCACACCTTAGGTAAAACGCACGGCGCTGCTGAATCAAAATATGTGGGCAAAGAACCCGAGGCTGCCGGTATTGAAGAGCAGGGATTGGGGTGGACAAACACTTACAATTCAGGCAAAGGCAAAGATGCCATCACCTCCGGACTCGAAGTAACATGGACAGGGACCCCTGACAAATGGAACCAAGGCTTTTTCAAGATTCTCTTTAAATACGAATGGGAGCTTACTAAAAGCCCGGCCGGAGCACATCAATGGGTAGCTAAAACCGACGATAAATTCATCCCCGATGCATTCGATAAAAATGTAAAGCATAAGCCCACCATGTTAACCACCGATTTATCGCTACGCTTTGATCCGGTGTACGAGAAAATCTCTCGGAAATTTATGGAAAATCCGGAGGCGTTCAACGATGCATTTGCGCGTGCTTGGTTTAAATTAACCCATCGCGACATGGGGCCTAAAACTACCTACCTAGGTCCTGAAGCACCAAAAGAGGATTTAATCTGGCAAGACCCCATTCCGGCGCTTAACCATAAAGTGGTAGGAGAGAAAGAAATCGGCCAACTCAAGGCGAACATTCTTAACTCGGGTTTGAGCATCAGCGAAATGGTTGAAACGGCTTGGGCATCGGCTTCTACATATCGGGGAACCGATCGCCGCGGGGGCGCCAACGGAGCGCGCATTCGCCTTGAACCGCAACGCAGTTGGGAGGTAAACAATCCTGCACAATTAACTAAGGTACTTGCAGCTTTGGAGAAAATTCAAAAAGAGTTTAACGCACAGTCGAAAGAAATGAAAATATCGATGGCCGATTTAATTGTACTTGCCGGAAACGTAGGCGTTGAGCAGGCTGCAAAAAATGCAGGCCATCCTGTTTCCATGCCCTTTACTCCCGGCCGTATGGATGCCACACAGGATCAAACCGACGTAAAGTCATTTGCCTATCTTGAGCCACAAGCCGATGGATTCAGGAATTACCTCAAAACAAATTACACAGTAGCTACCGAGGCATTGCTTGTAGATAAAGCTCAATTGCTCACATTATCAGCACCAGAAATGACGGTTTTACTCGGTGGTATGCGCGCCCTGCAAACCAATTACGACAATTCAATGCACGGCATCTTTAACGAAAGCAAAGACAAACTCAATAACGACTACTTCATAAAGTTGCTGGAACTAGGAATTGTATGGAAGGCCAAAGATGATAAAAACGAAGTTTTCGAAGGACGTGATGCCAAAACCAATGCTGTTAAATGGACTGCGACGCGTGCCGATTTAATTTTTGGTTCGAACTCTGAATTGCGTGCCATAGCAGAAGTGTATGCCAGTGCCGACGCGGGCGATAAATTTGTAAAAGATTTTGCCGCTGCCTGGACAAAAGTGATGAACCTCGATCGCTTTGATTTGAAATAACAGGTTACAACCATTATACTTTAAAGAGGAGGCATCGATTCGATGCTTCCTCTTTATTTTTTGCGGTGAAACCATCTTGCTCACCCTGGTGAAATTGCGTTTTTCAGTTCAGTCAATGGATCCTCAAAATCGGAGCGGTAATCCTCATCCATTTTATCCATCAATAAGTCAATCTTATCGAAGCAACGCTGTATAATTTTTTGAATTCCTGATTGGGTGATGCCTCGCCGCCAGTCGCCCTTGAATTTATGGAGAAAATACATCAACAATTCGGCTTCGCCTCGAGCACTGCCGGTAAAGCGTTGGTATTTGGCAATTTGGCGCAGGGCTTTGCGCAAACGTTTTGCAAATGCCCAAGACGAATGGTATGGGGCGTCAAAAGGTTCATCGAGCAATGGTTTAATTTTTTCGGCATACAGCATCGGATCATCAGCATCCATGAGTAGATA
>JBILCR010000388.1:0-2727 GCA_044353055.1 Flavobacteriales bacterium | reverse complement strand
GAGGGTTCTCTTGATGGAATCAATTGGACGCCTATGGGCGAAGTGTGTTTGGATGGCCAGCTTGATTTGGGGCCGGGTATTTATGCCATTCAGTATATCCGAGTTACTGATCGCACCGCTGCGTCATCATTTAATAATTCAGCCGATGGGTATGATCTGGATGGAATAATCGCCTTGCAAGCGGCATGTCAGCCCAGCCTCACTATGAGAACATTGCCTGATGAAATCGTTACTGAATATAATTCACAGCGAACGTATACTATAAATACTTTTCCTAACCCGTTTACCAACAAACTCGAATTTACGTTGCCCGATATGGGCCGTGATCAAGAAGCCGATATTAAGCTATTTGATTGCGTAGGTAAGGTGGTTTTTTCTAAATCGGTAGCACTCCATACTACTGAGGTACAAAAAGAGAGCATTAATACCGAAATGCTGAGTCCAGGAATTTATATTCTATCAGTGTCTAGCGCTAACGGTACCGGCGTATCGAGAGTAATTAAACGATAGACTAATTGGTTTTTTCTTCGCTGAAAATTTTCTTCAACAAGCCACGTACTTCATTAAAGGCGTTTTCATCTTTAACGATAAAATCGTGCGCTCCCAATTTAAAAGCCGATATGGCCACATCCGGACCAGTTCCAGAAAGAAAGATAACGTGAATATCGGGATCCACGTCTTTAATTTTATCTAAAACTTCTAAACCCGACATACCGGGAAGTTGGTGATCGAGAATCACTACTCTGGGTTTTAAATGAAGGTTGGCTATAGCTTCTTCTCCGCTGAAAAAAATTTTAATACCGTTGTAGTAATTTGCTTCTAAATCGTAGTGAATCAGATTGGCAAAAAAAGGCTCATCTTCAACTATAAAAATTTGAGCTTTAGTTTCTTCTTTCATAGGACCAAATAATCAAAAAATCAACTGCACGCAGATGGATAAGGTTAGGAAAATTGAACATCAAAAAGTTGATAAATTTCATGATCTTTATTTTATGGCAAAAACCAATAAATTGATTTATCCTACACCCTAATTTCTTAAATTAAAGCCATATAAAATAAAGTCATTCAGTATATTATATGTTGAATGGCCCCAAAAAACTTACATAATAACCTAGTTTACCGCGTTTCCAAAACGTAAATACCCATCGAGTTGGGTACATATAAAATGATTTACCAGAGGCTTCAAGGCCTCTTGGTCAAAATTAGTGCTGTATTCCACTCTAAACCACACCATGCCTTGATCACTGCTAATACTGCATTTGAGAACGTTTTTAAGTTGCGAGCGATGTTGTATAAATTCAACAATATTTTTTGAGATTTCATCCAAATTATTGGGAATACCCTTCAGCGCATACTGTATTTCGTGTACATAACTACCGGTACCCAGATTTCGGATGCTTTTACTCAGAACAATACTATTGGGCACTTTAATAAATTCGGGCTTTCGCGCTTGTTCAAGCGTGAAAAAAAAGGTTCCAATTCGAGTTACCAATCCACTTTCATTATCAATTTTAATATAGTCGCCCATGTGGAATGGCTTTTTATTTAAAATAATAAACCATGCAAAAAACGAAAGCAATAAATCGCGCACCGCAAAGGCGAAGCCCGAAGCCATAAGACCAATGAAAATGGTAATATTTCCAAGCGATACACCTGCTTTCCAAAAAGTAATTATGATAGCCAAACTGTATACCGATATGGCATAAAGCTTTGAAACGATAATGCGCTGTTCGAGTTCCATTTCTTTCTCGAACATCGTGTACACCTTATCCCCTGTTAATCTGAGCACAATGGTGCACACCAATAAAGAAACAATAAATGTGAGCACCAGCTCAATGGTGGTTAATACAGCCGCATCAATAGAAACGAATTCTTTTTTTACGCCCAGATAAATTAATTCTACGATAACGAGAATGGCCGAAAGCAGAAAAATGCGTCGGTATAGTTTCTTACTTATGGTCATTTTGCAAAAGTAATTTATGGAATCGCTTGTTGCAACGTTTGAATTTCTAATTTTGCACCGCGTACAATTTTAAACTCATCAAAATACTTATGAAAATTACGGTAATCGGTGCAGGCAATGTGGGGGCTACATGTGCCAATGTTATTGCAGAAAAAGAATTGGCAAACCAGGTGGTGTTGCTCGACATTAAAGAAGGTTTAGCTGAAGGTAAGTCGCTGGATATGTGGCAAACTGCCCCAATCAATCTGTACGACTCGCGGGTAGTGGGTTACACCAATGATTATTCGAAAACAGCCAATTCTGAAGTGGTGGTCATTACTTCTGGTTTGCCGCGTAAACCCGGAATGAGCCGCGATGATTTAATTGCTACCAATGCCGGCATCGTTAAATCCGTTACCGAAAACGTGATTAAATACTCGCCCGATGCCATTATTATCGTGGTATCGAATCCGCTCGATGTGATGACATACGTGGCTTATTTAACGGCCAAGGTTGATTCTCGTAAAGTTTTTGGTATGGCAGGTATTTTAGACACTGCACGTTACCGCGCATTTTTAGCCGAGGCGCTCGATGTATCGCCTAAAGACATTCAAGCAATGTTGCTTGGCGGTCATGGCGATACTATGGTTCCATTGCCGCGCTACACCACCGTATCGGGCATACCAGTAACAGAACTTATTGCCGAAGATAAACTCAACGCAATTATTGATCGCACCAAAAAAGGAGGGGGAGAATTAGTAAATCTTATGGGAACTTCGGCATGG
>JBILCR010000050.1:0-9518 GCA_044353055.1 Flavobacteriales bacterium | reverse complement strand
CCACCCGCCATTATTACACAAAAAACATTAGAATTTTTTTCCATCAGAACGTAGAAATAAAAGAGTGCAAACTTAAGGATATAATTATCTTATATCCTTGTTTTTTAAATTAATACAATTCAACCTCTGCAAGCGGATGAATCCAATAGGCTTTGTTATCGGGCTGTTCAAAACAACGATAGTTTTTACGCACTTTATCTCCTTTGCGAAAAATGCGGTTTCCTTTTAATTTAAAAAGTGCATTCAAAGGAATACTTTCCAAGGTTAATGTGGGAGTTTTATCGTATTGCCTTAAAACACGCATTAGCTGTAGGTCAGAACACGAACTGGATGATGGGCTACTAAGATGTTTTTCAACTGCCGATAATACATCGGGAGGGAAAACAGTAGGATGAAGAAACTGTCGTAAATGCTTAATGTACTCCATTTTCCACTCCTGCCCATGCGGACTAACGCGCGACTGATACCTATTCCAATTAGTGCAGTGTGCAATTTCATGAACAAGCGTTATTAAAAAACTGTAGGGATTTAAATTATGATTTATAGTTATCACATGACCGCGATTTGCTCCCACCATTGGCCTGAAATCACCCAATTTGCTGTTCCGTGCATTGGTAATTTTTAAGTGAATGCCATAAGCAACAATCCATTCGGCAATAGGTGCAGCCGCTTCATGCGGAATATACTTTCTTAATACTAGGGTATAATCGTCCAAATGCTTCACAGGGTGAATATTTAAAAATCCCCTAATTTAACCAAGTCAATAGCGTGGCTTTTTAAACGATTTTTTAACTTCGGTTTCTTAATAATTGATCCTCCATGAATCGCTCCGTTCACTTAATACTTTTGGGACTTACAGTATTGGCTTTATTCATGCCATACCTAAGCTTAAATTTCAACGGCGAAACACTTATTGTGGCCAGCGGCTTCGATTTAATGTTCTCGCTACCGTTGAAAAGCGAAAGCGAAGACTTTAATTTTCTGCTCGGTTTGCTCGATTCTCGTGTGGCCGATTTCCTGATGGGAAAAACGCGCGACTTAGATTATATTCTACTCGGATTGTTTGTTTTTACCTGTGCTTCTATGGGATTAAGTTATGTTAGAAGCTGGTCCGAAAAGCCCCTTTTTGCGATCATTTATTTAATAAACATTACCTTAATATTTGTCGGAAGGCAAGTTTACCTTGATTTATGGCAAAAGCATACCGCGGCATTTTTTGAAAACATCCCTGAAGAAATGGCCGAAATGATTCCTAAAAATATGGCCTTTCCAGAGTTTGGAGTTTCTTGGTGGGCCATATTGCTTATAAATTGTTGTGGAATGGTATGGATGATTTGGCGGTGGATGGAGATACGGCGTGATAAACAACTGCCGTTATATGAAAACTCCGATATTTAATGTAGCGTGGTTTAACTACTTCTTCAGCGAGCCGCAAGAAAAATAATGCTTTGTATAATAGGCCTCGTTTAAATTACTTAACGTTACTCCTTTGGAGGAACTTGCATGTATGAAGCGATTTTCCTGAATAACAATACCAACATGCGATACTTTATCGCTGTTAATTTTGAAAAACACCAAATCACCCGGCATCGCCTCTTCTTTTGAGCGTTTTTGACATTGTTGGTAAATTCGTTCTGCCTGACGCTCTAGAGTAATGCCGTAAACTTTTTTATAAACAGCAACGGCAAAGCCCGAGCAGTCAACTCCAGACTTTTCATTTCCGCCATATTTATAGGGTACACCAAGCCAACCAGCCAATTCATCATACAATAAAGCATCCGCCGAATTGTGGTTTGTTACGCCCAATGTTAAAGCCGAACTTTCAGTAAGCGCATGCGTTTTCTTAGGGTTACCATTTTTAGATATTCTGCAGGAAGCTGTAATCAGTAAAATGCTCAAAAAAAGGATATATCTAATATTTGAAGACATTATGTTCCAGCAAAAGTTCGTAATCTACAGCATCAAAGGGCGGATGTATTTTTATACCATCATAACTCTTTTCTATTCCGTTTTCATATTCTATCACTAAATATAACATTCCATCAGCGTCGTACATTTTCCAATACCCTTCCCTGTTTCCATTTAAATAGGCGCCTTCCCAATATAATTTACCGTCACTACGAAATGCTTTATGCTTGCCTGTAGGAACGCCTTGTGAAAAGTTGCCTTCAAACGATTTTTTTCCATCAGGATAAAAGTGCTGCCATAAACCCTCCATTAAATCATCGGTAAAACCGCCCATTATACGATGGTTTCCCTGTTTAAAAACCCAAGGACCTTCTCGCCTACCCTGAATAAACTCGCCGTATGAAAGCGTATCTCCATCTTCGGCTGCTTCATAAGAATAGCCCGTCTCTCGCCCATTTTTATACGTTTCCTTTCTGAGCAATTTACCGTTTTCATAAAACCAACTCCAAACTCCCTCGGGTCTACCTGCTTTATAAGAACCCGTCTGCTCTATTGAGCCGGCGAGAAAAAAATACGACCAATCACCATCGCGTAAATCATCAATATATGCCCCCTTAGACTTTATGTCACCTGTAGGATAATATTCTTCCCAAATGCCCTGTTTACGATAGGCCGTGTCTAAGATTCCTTTTGAAAATAACGTGCCGTTTTGCCAAAACTCCGTAGTTTTTGGTATGCCTAATGTGTCGTATTCTATATGCTGCCCCGTTTTCTTTCCTTCGGGGGTAAACGGTCCAGATGCACTTACTTTACCGTTTGAGTGATAGCGTTTTTTTATAGGGGGTGGCGGTTGATCTTCCTTTTCCTTTTGCAAAACATCATCAACATATCGCTCCAATTTAATCAGATTGCCTTTACTATCATATTCTTTAAGGTATCCGTTCTTTAATCCATTTTGCCAGTATACTTCTTTCTTTATGCTACCGTCATTAAACAACTCAACCCATTGACCAATTCTCTTGCTTAGCTTATCATAGCGATTTATTGGTTTTCGTTTCACCAAAACTCCTTTTTCGTACTCCAACAGCGTTACAACAGAACCTAGCGAGTCGTATTCTCTGGCTTTTCCTTGCTCCTTTCCTGAAATAAATGGCACCTCGATGTAAATATTCCCATTTGGAAAATATTGCCTCGAAAAACCAATTTTTTGGTCCTCTATAAATTCTTCTTCGGCAAACAGTTTTCCTTCCTTGGTATATTCTCTGCGATAGCCGCTCTTTAAACCATTTTTATATGAAATTGCTGTTTTTAGTGTGCCATCTAGAGTATAAAAATTCCATACGCTATCGGATATGCCGTTTCGTTTTAATCCAATCGATTTAAGCGCACCGTTTTCATAATATGAAGTCCATATACCATTAGGCACACCTTCCTTCATCATTCCTTCGCTAGATACTTTTCCGGAATCATAAAAATACCGCACTTTTCGGCCATACGTTCCTGAGTCCTGCTGTCCATCCAATAAAAAAGGAAATAGGATAGCTAGTAAAAAGAAAAGGTGTTTTTCCATCAATAGCCAAACAGTTTACGCTTGTTCACTATTTTAACTTTTCCGTATCTGGACAACTGTTTTTCTGTAATGTACTGCATACTTCCCAATACTGTAATCGTGTAGGGTTTTTCTGACATAACCCGCTTGTGAAACGCAGCAATATCCTTTAACTCAAGTTTAGGTATTTCGGAGTAAGCGAGGCGTCGGGGATTTGAATTCCATCCTTGCCTAGTGTAATTGAGGTAATTTCTAAAAAATGCTGAGGGCTGAATGCGTTCCGAATCCATAATCTCAACCAAGGCGGCTTTTGATGTTCTGAACAAACTCTCCGACTGTGGCATTGTTTTCAATAATCGATTCATGGCCACTATGGCCGAATCGGTTTTGTCGGCCTGTGTTCCTATAAAGGCGCCACTCATAGCCGGTAGCCCAGTTAATGAGGGTGTTCTGTAATAAGCATAGGCAGAATAGGCAAGGGCTTTAGATTCGCGTATTTCTTGAAAAATTACTGAAGACATTCCCCCTCCGAAGTACTCATTAAAAAGGAGCGATACCGAATAATCGACCGTATCGTTTCTCAATATACTAGGGTAAACCCAGTTTATAGAAGCCTGAAGCGAATTAAAATCGGTGAAAATAATTGCACGTTCACTCTGTTCTTTTACCTTAAACTTTAGTGGTTTTATCCTTTTGTTTTGTTGGGGTAGTTTAGCATGATACTTTTTTAACACCGACAAAACTTCATCCTTTTTATCGGTACCGTAATAACAAACTGTATGCGGTGTTCTAAGTACTGATTGAATCAGTTTTTCAATTTTCTTTTCACTTGCCCGATGTATCACCTTTAAATTGCGGCTGTATTTATATGGATTTTTTGAGCCATATGTTGCATAATACATTAACGCTGAGTTCACGGCATCGGCATCTGTTTTTAGATTTAATAATTCCTGTTTTGTGTTTTTTTTCAGCGATACCAGTTTTTCCTTATCAATCTTTACATCTCCAAGCCAAATATTTATTGTAGAAATGGCTCTTTCGAACGATTTGTTGGGACCTGATAAACTAAGGGTAGTGTAATAATCCTCAACATCAATTTTCATCGAACAGGCTAATCCGTAAAGCT
Source organism: Flavobacteriales bacterium (assembly GCA_044353055.1). Lineage (GTDB taxonomy): Bacteria > Bacteroidota > Bacteroidia > M30B66 > M30B66 > CAMCXT01. The sequence goes on along the minus strand of JBILCR010000050.1, from coordinate 4,935 downwards.
CTTTCTTAATCTGTTGTGCCGATAATTTCGAGGTGCCTGATAAATCGAGCATATTCATTGCAAGTTCAAGTTCTGGAAGATGCATTTTACCTAATTCAAAAACCAATTGACAGGTAAATAGGTCATTTTCTTTATTTGGTACATACCAAAAGTTAACATTCGGTTTTATGGAGTCTTTATTAATCGATTGATTGTAGTCAATAAACGCAGGTTTTAAAGGTTCTTTATGAAAATCATACACCGCTTTAGCAAATCGTGAGCTGGTTTCTCGATTTATTGGAATAGGGTTAATTTGGGGTTTTTCGATTTGTGTTGATGGTTTATTTGCATTTTGTGCCTTTAGCACAGCTACATAATTGCCTTTAATTTGAGTACGTAAATACTTTATCAGATCTTGTTTTTCAATGTTCTTTAGTCGAGAAATTTCAGAAACCTTTGTGTTTAAAGGAATATCCAAGGTAAAGCTTTCTACCAGTGTTTGTGTGCGGTAAACATTGTTTTCTAATTGCTTAATGCGACGTGTATTTAAATTTAGCTTTGATGCATCAAAGAGGGTTTCGGTAAATTTACCTCTGATCAAGGAATCGATTTGGGCCGCTAATAAGTTTTTTAAATCCTCCAAATTTTGCTTTTCTGAGGGATAGGCCGATAAAAATAACACCGAATAGTCATGCATCTTCATGATAAATGCAGAAGCATCTGTTGCCAGCTGTTTTTGAAGAATATTCTCGTCAATTAATCCACAGGCCGAATTCGATAGTATTTCTTCTAACAAATCATATATGGCTCCATTAGTTGAATCTACCGCCGGAAGTTTGTATGAGACCATAGCGAATGGCTGTTCAGGTCCTTCTATAGCAATTGTTTGAGAAGAACTACTTGTTTTAACCTTATCAAAATCAAGTTGCGGTATAGCCTGCTTTTTAAACGTACCAAAATACTGATCAATCTTAACTATAGCTTCGTCAGGATCAAAACTACCCGACATACACAATGCCATATTATTTGGAACATAATAAGTATTATAAAATTCGCGTATTGCAGCAAGCGATGGATTTCTAAGATGTTCAGATTTCCCTATAGTTGTTTGATATCCATAACTGTGATTAATAAACTGTTTTGCCATTAAAGTATCGAACGCTTTGTCTCCATCTGAATCAAGCGACATGTTTTTTTCCTCATATACTGCTTCCAATTCTGTATGAAATAATCGAAAAACAGGGTTTCTAAAGCGCTCTGCTTCTATCATTAACCATACTTCAAGGTTATTCGAAGGAATATCATTTATATAAACCGTTTCATCAAATGAGGTGTAGGCATTGTTAGATCGTGAACCAATAAACTGAACCATTTTATCGTATTCATTTGGTATCGCATATTTTGCTGCAATTTGTGAAACTGAGTCAATCGCACGGTAAATTACTTTTCGTCCTTCTTTTGAAGTGGTTTGCGCATATTTTTCATATAGTTTAGAGATTTCATTAAGAATTTTTTGCTCCTCATCATAATTGGTTGTTCCGAACTTGTCGGTGCCTTTAAAGAGCATGTGTTCTAAATAATGTGCAAGACCGGTATTATCCTTTGGGTCGTGTTTACTTCCTGCCTTAATTGCTATTGCGGTATTGATGCGGGGAGCACTTTTATTAACAGTAAGTAATACTGTAAATCCATTTTTTAAAACATACTTACGGGTTTTAAGCGGATCACCTACAACCTCCTCGTAGGTATAACCATTACTTGATTTTTGTATGATTTTGCTTTCACCCTGCGAAAACAAAACAGTACAGTTCAATGAGAATATCAAAAGGTAAAGAGCACGCATAAATATATTTTTACAAATCAGCCGACAGCTTGAGCATTCTTCTTATAGCTTGTTCAGCAGGAATTCTAATGTTTTCTTGAACATCAATTGCCGGAGATTCATTTTTTAAGCAAAGGTATAGTTTCTCTAACGTGTTTTTCTTCATGTATGGACAATCATTGCATGCACAATTGACAATCGGTGGTGCCGGAATAAACACTTTATGAGGCGATGCAAGTATCATTTGATATAAAATGCCCGACTCGGTGGCTACTATATATTTATTAGTACTATTTTTTTTCGTGTAAGAAAGTAACGCACTGGTTGAGCCAATAAAGTTGGCCATTTGCAGTATTGGTTCTTCACATTCGGGATGTGCTATAAGCTCTGCATCGGGATGTGCAAGCATAAGATCCTCAATTTTCTTTTGCGAAAACAGTTCGTGAACCATACAGGCTCCATCCCAAAGTAACATTTCGCGACCACTCATTTTCATCACATATCTGCCCAAATTTTTATCGGGTGCGAAAATTATTTTCTGGTCTTTCGGTAAACTGTTTACAATGTGAACTGCATTTGATGAAGTGCAAATAATATCGGAATAAGCCTTAACCTCTGCCGAACAGTTTATATAAGTTATTGCAATATGATCGGGATGCCTGAGGCGAAATTCTTTAAATGCCTCGGGCGGACAATCGTCTGATAAAGAACAACCCGCTTCAAGGTCGGGAATAAGTACTTTTTTATCGGGACATAAAATTTTAGCTGTTTCGGCCATAAAATGTACACCGGCAAATACTATAATTGAAGCATTGGTTTTTGCTGCCTGTTGAGAGAGCGCCAAACTATCTCCTATAAAATCGGCAACATCCTGAATATCTGATGTCTGATAAAAATGTGCTAGGATTACTGCGTTCTTTTCTGCTTTAAGTTGCTGAATTTCTTGACGCAAATCAAGAGTATACGCTAATTCATTGGAGGGTTTTTCACCACTGTAAAACATAAATACAAAGTTATTTTAAAAAGAAAAAGATTAAGTAATTAATTATGCTGTTAGTTCTGTTCAAAAAAGTAAGGTTATAATTTTGACTTGTATAGAACCAAGACTTTACTAACATATTTTACACATTTTTTTTAAGTGTATTTAATACGCTATCAATTATATATAGACTAATACACATTATGTGTATTTCATCATTTCTTGATTTTTTTCTTTTTAGATAATTGGTCAAACGGTTAACTTATTGTTTTTAAAATCTGCACACAGAGGTAAAAATATCGCTTGCATGGTACATAATTATTTCCCATTAACTATTTCGTATGAAGTGTTAAGTTTATTTTCAAAACGTTTTTAACGCTTATAAACAATCTGAACCCCTTAATTTGTTAATTTGTTTTAAAAAATATTATATAACTCAGAAAGAGCGTAAATTTAAGCCCTTATATAAACAGTTTATATGATACGTATCAGTATTGCATCGGATCATGCCGGGTATGAATTGAAAAGCTTCATAAAGAATGTCTTTAATGTGGAAGGATGTTTATTGGAAAACGATTACGGGTGCCACAGTAATGAAAGTATGGATTATCCTGATGTTGTACACCCCTTGGTTAAGTCTATTATTAGCGGTGATGCCGATATGGGCATTCTAATATGTGGTAGTGCAAATGGTGTTGCCATTACGGCCAATAAATACGCTGAGATTCGTGCTGCTCTTTGTTGGAACGAAGAAATTGCCCGATTAGCGAGGGCACATAATAATGCTAATGTATTGTGCCTGCCCGCCCGCTTTATTCAAAAAGATGATGCCCTTAAAATAATGGAGGCATTTTTTAGTACGAGATTTGAGGGGGGACGACATAAAAATCGCGTTGATAAAATAAATTGTATCGTATAATCGATCATATAAGAAAGGATTATCCTTTATGACGAACACAGAATCTTTTGATATACTGTTAGGTAAGATAGAGGTATTTATTCGTAAGTACTATAAGAATCAGTTATTAAAAGGATTGATACTGGGTCTTGGTATTACTACGTTATTTTTTCTTTTAAGCTCACTAACAGAATATTTTGGTGAATACAATTCCAGCATTCGAACGTTTTTATTTTATCTAAATGCTCTGCTTATTCTGGGGGTATTTTTGAAATTTATAATAGTCCCGCTCGCCGGATTGTTTAAATTAGGAAAACGCATCAGTCACGAAAATGCTGCAGAAATTATTGGAAATCATTTTACAGAGGTTAGGGATAAACTTATAAATACCTTGCAGCTCAAGCAAAAGCTTGAAACTGATAGTGAGAATACTGCGCTTCTTTTGGCTGGTATTGATCAAAAAATAGCGGAAATAAAGCCAGTTCCTTTTACCAGTGCAATTGATTTAAAGGCTAATCTAAAGCATCTTCGCTATGCCGGAATTCCGCTTATTGTAATATTGTTTCTGCTAATTGCAGCACCCGAAGTAATTACCGAAAGTTCAAAAAGAATTATTGCTTATAATCAAGCATTTGATCCTGTTGCACCCTTTCAATTTTCTGTAATTTCTAAGGATTTGAAAGTTGCAGCTTTAGAAGATTTTATGCTTGATGTTCAAGTGTCGGGTTCAGAACTTCCGAAAGAAGTATATATTGAAGTGGAGGGAACGCGCTTTTTATGTACTCCGGAAGGAAAAAGAAATTTTAATTATCAGTTTAAAAATGTGAAGCAGAATATCCCATTTCGCTTATATGCCGATGGGTTTTATTCAAAGCCTTATGAATTAATTAGTTTACCCAATCCTGTACTGGTGGGTTTTGATGTTTATCTGGATTATCCTGTATACACAGGCATGGCTGATGAAATGATAAAGAATTCAGGCAATATTAACATACCTCAGGGTACTACTGTAAAGTGGGTGTTTAAGACTGATGATACGCGTGAACTTGCTATCAATTTCGATCACGGCATTGAAAAGTTAACTCTTTCGGGAGATGGTAGTGGGGAGTACTCGAGACAGTTTTTAAATGGAGAGCAGTATTCGATTAAAACGTCTAATGAATTTCTTCAGGGAAAGAATCAAATGCAATATGCGGTAAGTGTTAAAGCAGACGAGTATCCTTCTATCTCGGTTGAAGAAGAAAAAGATTCGTTATT
>JBILCR010000386.1:0-2745 GCA_044353055.1 Flavobacteriales bacterium | reverse complement strand
CCGAAGGCAAAGCCGACAAAAACTGGAACGGCACTGTGGGAATCGCACAGTTAAGTAGTGCGAGCTACCTGGCAAGGATTTGGGTTTCGGGTAAGCCCATCCACGCGAAATTTATCTACTAAGAGACCTCCTAACCTTAATTTTTCATGTGTGTAAAACGTCTGCTCTGCAAAGGGCAGGCGTTTTTGTTTTGTGTAAGCAAGAATTACGGTACCCGATTCGTAGCTGCCGGCTCGAGGCACTTGATCTTCTGAATGGCCATCAGAGCATAATGGCTTGTTGAAGAACGTATTGGAGTTTTAATAGAAATTTAACACTGAATATTTTATGTTATAAAATTAAATGAGAGATGTTTTATACTTTTGCAGTCCCTAACCTAATCTTAATTTTTGTGAAACAACGAAGCCTCCGCGTTCTTGATTTACTTTATGGTAATTAAAGCCCATTTAAGGAATTCTATTTTTACGCATACGCCCAGTTTTAACCTATCGTCTGCCGTTTATTGCATTTTACGTTTTTCGGCTCAGCATTCCGAAACGAAGTGGTTCACGATTTAGGTATTTAGCATCTATTCAATTGGTATTGTCTGTAATGAAGGATGTTTTCTTTTGTAAGCATTTGTTTATTAACTCAGTATGTTTTTGTTGAAAGAAAAGGAAACAAAATAGTTTTTCCAGCGCAGCAGACCTGTCAAATACACACAAAACATGAGTCGTTTTTACTTAACCAACCTCAAAACTCGAATATCAACTGCAGAAACGCGAAACTACGTAGGGCAGACGAACGAATTGAAGACTTCAACCAATAAATAGTGATTTATCAAATTTCAACACCACAGGTATTAAACACTTATTATAAAATGTTCATTTGAACACGTAACAATTTTTATTCAAATCAAGTAATAGGGGATGCCAATCCACACAAAAATGAAAAACGAACCTTTACCTAACCCAAAATTCAATAATTCGAATATCTCTAAAAATAGAATTAAGTGGCTTATATTTAGCGTATTAAGCATTATTTGGCAAGCGCCGAATCTTTTAGCACAAACACCACAGCCATATATTGTTAGCGGCAACTATGTTGTTCCGGCCAATGTTCAAGTCCTCACTGCGCAATGCTGGGGTGGTGGAGGTGCCGGAGGAACACGAAGCAACAGCGGGGTGGGAGGTGGCGGAGGCGGAGGCGCTTTTGCATGCAGCACTTTTAGTGTCATCCCGGGAACTACTTTTCCCGTTACTGTTGGAGCCGGTGGCGCAAATGGTGTAAATGGTAACAGTTCGATATTTGGTTCCAACATTGTGGTTGCTGCCGGTGGAAGAACGGTCTCTAATAATTCGACTACAGGTGCAGCAGGGGGCTTAGCTTCTTCCTCTATTGGTTTCATTAGATATAATGGAGGAAATGGTGCAAACGGAGCCAGTAATACCGGAGCCGCCGGTGGTGGAGCTGCCGGTCCTGCATCTGTAGGTGGAAACGCAACACTATCAACCGCAGGAATTGGAGGGGGATTGAACGCAGGCATTGGTGGAAACTCTCAAACTGGAAACCAAAGCGGTAGACCAGGAAATAATTACGGCGGCGGTGGCGGCGGAGCCAGATGGACTTCTGGAGGTACAAAATTTGGCGGTTTTGGCGGATCAGGATATGTTTTGGTTTCGCCTACCATCTGGGCCAATCCCATTACTGATTCAAACCCTTCTTCTACAAACCCTTTCAATGCAGGGAGCGTTTCAAATCCCAATGTAACCGTATCCGGTATTTCGTATGGTTCTGGCTTAACTCCTTCTTCAGCTGCCGATCGTTTTAACGCAAACGGTTTCAGCTCCGGCGCTGATGTCGTTACCGATAAATACTTTGAATTCAGTATAACGCCTCTTCCGGGACAACAAATCAACTTTTCAAGTCTTTACTTTACAGTGGAGCGCTCGTCCACAGGACCTAGGAATTTTTATGTTCGCACAAGTGCTGATGGATTTACGGACAACATTTGGATCGATGTAAATTCGTTTGGATCGAATACAAAACTGGGACGGAGTGTACCGCTAACAGCGGCTGTTTTTCAAAATATTGCATCAACCATTACATTCAGAATTTACCCTACGAACCCCAATAATACGACTTCGAGCAGCACGTTTAGCATTAACGACTTTTTCTTCTTTGGAAATGTAAATGCTGCCCCTGTCATCACTAGCTTTTCCCCATTAGAAGTTTGCAACACAGGAACTCAACAAATAGTTATAACAGGTTTAAATCTAAACGGAGCCACATCCGTAACTATTGATGGAGCCAATGCAACCTTTGTTGTAAACAGCAGCACCCAAATTACAGCCACTGTTCCAACCACAGCTACTTCAGGAATCATTACAGTAACCACACCCTCAGGCGTGGCCAACAGCGCCCTTATGGCGAAAAACTTTAATTTCGAAGGTGCCGGCGAAACCAAGACCGCTTATGCTTCCGGAAATGTGGTTTTAAGTGGCATAAACTGGAACTTAAATGAAGTGCTTATCGGAACCTCGGGTTCTGATTTTAGAAATGGGACACGATCAGCACGCTTTCAGGGATTCAGCACATCAGCCATGACCATGCTCCAAGATAAAGCCAATGGCATTGGAAAAATATCTTTTAAATACAGAGCCTGGGGTACAGATCCACAAGCAGTGTGGCGGGTAGAATACTCAACCAATGGAGGCACAACTTGGACACAGGTTGGATCTGATTTCACAGCGAGTTCAACGGTTC
>JBILCR010000385.1:0-2751 GCA_044353055.1 Flavobacteriales bacterium | reverse complement strand
GGTTAAAGCGTTGAGAACCGGCGGAATAATAAACCAAAAAAAACCAAGTAGCGTTTGCTTGTATACGGTAATGATATCTCTTCGAACCAATAAAAACAACAAATCGCGATAGGCCCAAAGCTCTTTCAGATTAAAATCGATAAGTCCGCCTTTAGGCTTAATAACTAAACTCCAACTTGTTTTTTGCTCCGAATGAACCATGCCTAAACGACAAAACTAATCATTATTTAAAACGCTCGATGCCGTCGATTTTTCTTCTTCAAAAAGCGGCTTAACTCCTTCGTAAGTTGTTTTAATCCCTGCCTGTAAAGTAATCTTCGCCTTCCAGCCCATAGCGTTGATACGAGTGGAGTCCATGAGCTTTCTTGGTGTGCCATCGGGTTTTTCGGTATTAAACACCAGTTCGCCCTCAAAGCCAACCGCTTCCTTAACCAGATTGGCCAATTCGCGAATACTCACATCTTCGCCAAAGCCCACATTTACAAACAACTCCTCGTTATAGTTCTGCATTAAAAACAAGCAGGCGGCTGCCAAGTCATCCACATGTAAAAACTCACGCAAGGGGGTTCCGCTGCCCCAAATTTCGACCTGAGCGGCACCGCTGGTTTTTGCCTCATGCATCTTACGAATCAATGCCGGCAACACATGCGAATTGCTAAGGTCGTAGTTGTCGTTGGGACCGTACAAATTGGTGGGCATGGCCGAAATAAAGTTGCAGCCGTATTGCCTGCGATACGATTCACACATCTTAATGCCCGCAATTTTAGCAATGGCATACGGTTCGTTCGTAGGCTCAAGCAAACCACTTAGCAAATATTCTTCTTTCAAGGGCTGCGGCGCCATTTTCGGATAAATACAGGACGAACCAAGAAACAGCAATTTCTTCACACCGTGCTGCCATGCACTATGAATGATGTTGTTTTGGATCTGAAGGTTATCGTATAAAAATTCGGCACGATACACGTTGTTTGCATGAATGCCTCCTACTTTGGCAGCAGCAAGAAAAACATATTCGGGCTTTTCCTGCTCAAAAAAGTCGCTCACCTGCTGTTGGTTGCGCAAATCGAGTTCTTTCGAACTGCGACCCATAAGGTTGTGGTATCCTTCAGCCTCCAATGCCCTCCAAATGGCCGAACCCACCATTCCACGGTGACCGGCGACGTATATTTTCGAATCGCGGTTCATGCTCAAACGCTTTTGTGACCCTGTTTCATTTCCTGTATCATGCGTTCGCGACGAAACAATTCTAAATCGGCATGTACCATGTCTTTTACCAGCGCATCGAAAGTATAGCGGGGTTTCCAGCCTAGTTTGCTTTGTGCTTTTGTTGGGTCGCCAATGAGTAAATCAACCTCGGTTGGACGAAAATATGCCGGATCGATGCACAACACTTCCTGTCCAATTTTAACCAGATAGTCGGCATGAGCAAATCCTGTAACAAATGCTTTTTCGTTAACGCCGCTGCCTTTAAACTCGATGGAAATGCCTGCCTCGTTGAAGGCCGCCTGAATAAACTCGCGTACAGTTCGTGTCTCGCCGGTGGCAATTACAAAATCTTCGGGCTCGTTTACTTGCAGCATCAGCCACATGGCTTCGATGTAATCTTTGGCATGGCCCCAGTCGCGCTTAGCGTCGATGTTGCCCATGTAAATTTTGTCGGTAAGGCCCATCGCAATTTGCGCCACTCCTCGTGTTATTTTTCGGGTAACGAAGGTTTCTCCGCGGTTTGGGCTTTCGTGGTTAAATAGAATTCCGTTTACCGCAAACATGTTGTAGGCTTCGCGGTAATTTACCGTAATCCAGTAACCATAAAGCTTAGCTGCAGCATATGGACTGCGCGGATAAAAAGGTGTGGTTTCTTTTTGCGGTACTTCCTGCACCAATCCGTATAACTCGGAGGTTGATGCCTGGTAAATCCGTGTTTTTTGCGTTAGGTTGAGTAACCGCACAGCTTCCAGAATGCGTAGTGTGCCGAGTCCATCGACATTAGCGGTGTATTCGGGCTCGTCGAAGCTTACCTTTACATGGCTCATGGCTCCGAGGTTATAAATCTCGTCGGGTTGCACTTCTTGAATGATCCGAATCAGATTCGAAGAATCGGTTAAGTCGCCATAATGCAGGCGAAAATGTGCATTGTCGATATGCGGATCTTCGTAAATATGATCGATGCGCCCTGTGTTAAACAAGGAGCTGCGGCGTTTGATGCCGTGTACTTTATATCCTTTGTTGAGCAGAAATTCGGCCAGGTAAGCCCCGTCTTGTCCCGTAATTCCTGTGATTAAAGCCGTTTTCAAATCAGTAGGTTTGTAGTTGTAAAGGTATATTTTTCAGATGAATGTCTGATGCATCATATTTTAGAGCTTCCTTTTAGCAGGCGATTGCTAGACGAATTCATTACTGCATAGGTGAAACCAGGTTGAAGGCAATAGGCTCCATAGTTCCCCTCGCAGTTCAAGGCGATAAATCCAACCTGGATTTCCGAAAGGCGGTGTTTCTGTCGCTTGTAAACACGTTCAACCGCTTCTTTACACGCTTCTTCGGGCGTTCGTCCTTGACGCATGAGCTCCACCACCAAATGGCAACCGGCAATTCGAATGACTTCTTCGCCATGTCCGGTAGCAGTGGCTGCCCCCACTTCGCCATCAACGTATAAGCCTGCACCGATAATCGGCGAGTCGCCAAGCCGCCCGTGCATTTTAAAGGCCATACCGGATGTGGTACATGCGCCCGAGAGCCGTCCGTTTTTATCGA
>JBILCR010000049.1:0-9556 GCA_044353055.1 Flavobacteriales bacterium | reverse complement strand
TACCTTTGTTTCCATTTTAGAAGTTTATATGTCTTTAAACACACCCACAGGAGTGCTATTGCTTCAGCTTGGTACGCCTGATAGTCCATCCACATCAGATGTGCGCAAGTATTTAAGGGAGTTTCTTATGGATCCTCGAGTGATTGATGTGCCCTATGTGTTGAGGCAGATTTTAGTAAACGGAATTATTGCGAATTTCAGAGCCCCTAAATCGGCCCGTTTGTATCGTGAGATATGGACTGATGCAGGTTCTCCACTTTTAGTTTATGGCACATCATTGCGGGATAAGCTTCAAGAAAAATTAGGAGACACGTACCGCGTGGCACTGGGTATGCGTTACCGAAACCCATCAATTACTACTGCGCTTCAAAATTTTAAGAAAGATGGAATTTCGCGCATTATTCTTTTACCACTGTTTCCTCAGTTTGCATCTTCGAGCAGCGGATCGGCGTTGGAATATGCTTATCGCGAAATAACATCCTGGCAATTTATTCCCGAGATACGAAGTGTTTCATCGTATTATGATGATCCTCAATTTATAAAACTGTGGACGAATAAAGGTCGGGCTTTTCTTGATGCAGAAGCGTACGACTTTATTCTCTTTACGTTTCATGGCGTACCTTGGCGGCATATACGTACTTCGGGTTGTTCTGGTGGCTGCCAAAAGGGCCCTGAGGAATGTCCGGCTATTTCATCTGAAAATGCGATGTGTTACCGTGCGCAATGCTTTGCATCAGCCCGTGCAGTAATCAATGCCCTACAGCTGCCTGCCGAAAAAACACGGGTAACTTTTCAGTCGCGCTTGGGGAATGATCCTTGGCTGACACCATATACCGACAAAACGCTTATTGAACTTGCCAAAGAAGGTAAAAAGCGCATATTGGTTTTTTCGATGGCATTTGTGGCCGACTGTCTTGAAACTATTCACGAGGTAAGCGCTGAATATCAGGAGTTGTTTGAAGAATATGGCGGACACAAACTCCAACTGGTGCCTAGCCTCAATGATGATGCGGCCTGGGTGGACTATTTGGCAGGCCTCGCAAAAAAAAATAATGCCGACGCTGCCGTGGGCGAAAATGCATCCTAATACATTTTTGTAAAATGCTGCCTCGGGCGTATCGGTTTTTGCATACGTGGATTCATTACACCGGCATTTTGCTCATGATTGCAGGCTTGCCGTTCTCCGTATTTTTAATGAGCCTTTCACAATTTTTCTTGGCCGGAAATTGGATTTTGGAAGGTGGATACAAAGACAAAATCACACGGTTTACGAACAACGGCCCCGCACTTTTGCTGAGCGGAATTTTTATGCTTAACGCAATTAGCTATCTATGGAGCGAAAATAGCCATGAAGCGCTCAAAATGTTACGCATTAATCTGCCGTTATTTTTGTTTCCATTTTTAGTGTCGGGCAGGGCGCCTTTAAGCACCAAGGTATTTGGTATCTTTTTGCGTTTGTTTATCTTATCGGTATTTCTATCGGTGGTTGTTTGCGCGGTAATTGGGCTGCCCCGATGGATAGACGGAACATTTGCTGATATTAGAGAGGTTTCGCTCTTTATTTCGCACATTCGATTTTCGTTGCTCATTGACCTAGCCCTGTTGTTATCTCTATGGTTGTGGTTTCAGCCCTCCGTTTACCTTTGGAGCTTTGAGCGCTATGCGCTGCCGCTGGTAGCGTTGCTTCTTTTGCTATTTCTGCTAATCTTGCAATCGCTAAACGGTATTTTTATATTGGCTGCGGTAGGTTTGGGGTGGTTTCTGTTGACGCCTTCGAACGCAACATCGCGAAAAATAAAGCGCACTGCTTCATGGGTATTGGTTTCGGGTATGATTTTATTGGGTTATACTTTAAGCGCCTCATGGCATCAGTACTTTACGCCTGCAGCGATTTACAGCCGACCACTGTCGCAAAAAACTGTTTTGGGTAATGCCTACAGACATCAGCTCGATTTAATAGAGAATGGCCATTATGTGCATGCGTTTGTTTGCGAGTCCGAGCTTCGGGCCCAGTGGCAACTCAAGAGTAAGGTAAACATTGATTCGCTCGATCAAAAGGGGCATCCTATTTATGAAACACTAATACGGTATTTGAATTCACTTGGCTTGCCTAAAGATTCGGTAGGAATTCACAGCCTTAAAACCACCGATATACGAAACATTGAAAACGGTATGGCCAATTTCAGATATGCCGGTTGGTTTGGGTTACGGATGCGATTTTATCAGCTTATGTATGAAGTTTCATTTATGCGTTCGGGGGCTAAAAATGCTTCGGGGCATTCGGTAATGATGAAACTCGAATTTTGGAAGACTGCATTTTTTCTTATCAAAGAAAACCCCTTGTTGGGCTATGGAATTGGGGATGTGCCCGACAGTTTTAAGCTATATTACAAAGCGAATAACAGTTGGTTGCACAATAAATGGTGGATGACCGCGCACAACCAATATTTGTACTGGGCTGTTTCGTCAGGCTTGGTCGCTTTAGTACTTTATCTCCTGTGTTTTTTCGGCCCCTTAGGCTATGCTTACGTTCGCAGAAATCGTCCGTTTATGCTTTATTTTTCTATAGCGGCAATAGCCATGTTAACAGAAGATATGCTTACTACGCAGGCCGGTGTTTCGTTTATAGCATTTTTCTATTCCTTTTTCCTGTTTTGTAAGCCTCAAAATGATGCCTTGTAGTTACTAAGGTCATCAAAAAAACTATGTTGATTCAAAATGCGATTAGGTGCTGCTGTTATTATCGTTTTGCTTTATATTGGCGCCGTAAAATACAAACGTCCATCACCCTCAAAAATCAATGAATACACTACTTAAACAACGTTTTTCTGAAAAGATACTTAAGCAGGCTAGCGAATTAAAGCAATTTGTAAGCGAGCATGGAACATATAAATTAGGAGAAATTACCATTGCGCAGGTGTATTCGGGCATGAAGGGAATGACCGGCATGATTTACGAAACTTCAAAATTAGATGCCGCCGAAGGCATTCGTTTTAGAGGCTTCAGCATTCCTGAGTTGTATGAGCATTTACCCAAGGTTGCAGGTGGAAATGAGCCACTTCCCGAGGGTATTTTTCATTTGATGCTCACTGGAGAATTACCTACCGATGAGGATGTAAAGCTATTAAGTGCCGAATGGGAAAAACGCGCTCAAGTTCCTCAACATGTATTTAATGCCTTAGATGCCTTGCCTTTGAATCTTCATCCAATGACTCAGTTAAGCATTGGCGTGTTGGCCATGCGTTCTGAATCGGAATTTGGCAAAGCCTACGATGAAGGCATTCATAAAAAAGATTATTGGGATCCTGTTTTTGAAGATAGCATGAATCTTATAGCGCGCTTGCCGCGTATTGCTGCATATATTTATCGCAGGGTTTATCACGGGGGCAATCACATACAACCTGCTTCGGGTCTTGACTGGTCGGCAAATTTCGCGCACATGATGGGATTCGATTCGCAGGAGGTAGCCGAACTTATGCGGATGTACCTTACCATACATGCCGATCACGAAGGGGGAAATGTTTCGGCACATGCCACACATCTTGTAGGCTCTGCACTGAGTGATGCATACTATGCTTTTTCGGCGGGATTAAACGGTTTAGCCGGTCCTTTGCACGGGCTTGCCAACCAAGAGGTTATACGCTGGATTTTAGAAATGCAATCTGAACTTGGTGGCGGAAATCCATCGGAGGAACAAATTTCTGATTATGTGCAGCGCACATTGGCTGAGGGCAAGGTGGTTCCGGGGTATGGTCACGCGGTATTGCGCAAGACCGATCCGCGTTTTACCGCACAAATGGAGTTTGCCAAAAAATACATGCCCGATGATGCGGTGTGCAATATAGTATGGAAGGTGTACCAGGTGGTGCCAGGAATTTTGGGGAACATTAAGAAAATTCAAAACCCATGGCCCAATGTGGATGCGCATTCAGGCGCACTACTTTTGCATTACGGTATAAAAGAGTACGATTTCTTTACCGTTATGTTTGGAGTTTCGAGGGCCTTGGGCGTATTGGCGCAATTGTGCATTAGTCGTGCGCTTGGCTTCCCCATTGAGCGCCCTGGTTCGGTAACATCAGAGTTACTGCGTCAAAAGGTTGCTGCAGCAAAGCAGGCGTAAATAATTTATTGCCTTTAACGATTTAGTGCAGCCTGAAAATGCAGCCTTAGAGGCTTATTTACTTTGAATAAGAGGGTGTCAGACGCTTTTCTACGGCCGTTATTTGTTTAAGTGTACAGCGGTGATTTGCGCACAATGGCATGCCCGACTTTTTAGGCTTTCCTTTGGCGGAAAAAGGCAATTACCATGGGCATTACCGAAAGCAGAATGATGCCAATTACTACGGCTTCAAAATGTTTTTGAAAGAAAGGCAGGTTTCCTAAAAAATATCCGCTTAAGCTCATAGAGCTAATCCATAAGAAGCCTCCTGCAATATCAAAAGGTAAAAATTTGCCTTTATAATTCATTTGACCAACACCGGCCACAAATGGAGTAAACGTTCGCACAATGGGTACAAAACGCGCCATGATGATAGCCTTGGTGCCGTATTTTTCAAAAAAGGCATGCGTTTTATCAAGATAAGCCTGTTTAACCAGCCGCTTGCCCTTAATTTCGAGTGCCACTACCTTTGAGCCGGCAAAGCGTCCAATCATGTAATTAATATTGTCGCCAAGAACAGCAGCAATAAAGAGCAAGGCGATTAAAACTACTATGCTGAGTTCTGAATTGGGACGTGCGCAAAGCGCTCCAGCGGCAAAAAGCAGCGAATCGCCCGGTAGAAATGGCATCAATACCAACCCGGTTTCAACAAATATAATTGCAAATAAAATGGCATAAATGGTGGTTCCATATTCAAGTACCAATCCATCGAGATGTTGATTGATATGCAAAATAAAATCGAAGAGTGAGCGTAAAAGTTCCATGCGGCAAATGTACTGTTTAAGACGAAAACATATTTTTAAAATGTGCAGCAAGCAAATTCATGGCCCGTGCCCTATGGCTGATTTCGTTTTTTAGCGCAGAATCGAGCTCTGCAAAGGTTTTATCATAACCTTGGGGAATAAAAACAGGGTCGTAGCCAAAACCGCCATTTCCCGAAATGTCATATGCTATGCGCCCCAATACTTCGCCCTCAAAGATATATTCTTCACCCTCCCAAATAAGCGTAATAACAGTTACAAATCGCGCTTTTCTATTTTCAATAGTGCCCAATTCTTTAAGGAGCTTGTTCATATTGGATTGGGCATCGCGGCTTCCTGAATAATGAGCGGTATCTACTCCGGGCAGTCCGTTTAAAGCCTCCACTTCGAGTCCCGTGTCGTCTGAAAAGCAGTTTATACCTGTTTGTTTATAAAAAGTCTGTGCTTTTTGTATGCTGTTGCCTCTGATGGTGCCGCTTGTTTCTGGCAAATCGAAGTGCCAGTTTATATCGTCAAGACTTTTAAGTGTGTGCGGAAGGTGGAGTATTTCACGCGCCTCGTTCAGCTTGTGGGAATTGCGGCTCACAAAAATCAAATCGTTCATCATAGAATTACGTAAGCAAGTTGCTGTGCCAAAATTTTACGTACCTCCTGCAGTTTTATCAATTCCATCATGAGCAAATCTTCCGATTCGGGATTGTTTGGTTGCTCAAGCTGTTGGTGTACATCGCGTTCCATTATTTGCACGTGTTTAAGTTTAAACGCATAGATGGCTTCGAGCACCAGCTTTTTTAATTTGTCGGATTCGGAAGGAATAAAAATTTGATGCATTTCGCTCCATAACGTGCTTAATTGGTAGCGCTCCGAAACTAAGTCAACCGCCATGGCCGACCATTCTGTTTCGGCATGATGCAGCCATTCGCGTTCGCTGGGGTATTCTGCTCCTGATTTAGATGCTGCAAAACGGTACATACCTGCCAAAAGCGGATGCTCGGGAAGAAGTCCGTCGGTTTCACACTCAGTAAGGATAAAATCGCCCACACGCACAGCATGCGTAACCTTCTCATTTTCTTCATTGAGCTCGTCAAAGTGAATAAGCTCGTTTGCGTAGCGCACCAGTATTCGCACTATGCCGCGCTCCTGTTCTTCGGCTCGGTAAGTTTTACCAGTTAG
Source organism: Flavobacteriales bacterium (assembly GCA_044353055.1). GTDB lineage: Bacteria > Bacteroidota > Bacteroidia > M30B66 > M30B66 > CAMCXT01. The sequence continues at coordinate 3,463 of JBILCR010000049.1, read as the reverse complement.
CGGAGCAAGTGGTGGCGCTTCGGTTTCTTGGGGGGCTTCCGGACTAGTGGGTGGCACTTTGATAGAAGAGGCCCGATGGCTCAACTGGCGGTTTAATTCCAGAATGAGTACTTGCTCGTCCATATCGAGTCGCTTGGAGCAATCTTTTATATAAAGCGCCCGTAGCACCGGGTCTGGAATAAGAGCTAACGATGCTATAATATCTCTGAGAAGTGCCGTTTTCTTAATGGGGTCGGAGCCAGCCTCTTCGGCCAGAACGCTTGTTTTAAAGGCAACAAAATCGCGGGCTTCGGAGCGAATGTATTCGCGTATGTACACGGGTGTATTTTGCCGAGCAAATGAATCGGGGTCTTCGCCATCGGGGAACAGCACAATTTTTACGTTCATCCCTTCCTGAAGGAGCATGTCGATGCCACGGAACGAGGCTTTTATGCCGGCAGAATCGCCATCATATAGAATGGTTACATTCTGCGTGTAGCGGCGCAAGATTTTAATTTGGTCTTGCGTTAGCGAGGTGCCCGACGAAGCCACTGCATGATGTATGCCGTTCTGGTACAGTGATATAACATCGGTATAGCCTTCAACCAACAATACCTCATCAAGTTCGGTAATGGCCTTCCGTGCTTGGTATATGCCGTATAATACCGCACTTTTATGATACACCTCCGACTCGGGCGAATTTACATACTTAGCAACCTTTTTATCGTTGGTAAGTATGCGTCCCCCAAAGCCTATGATGCGTCCCGAGTTGTTTTGAATGGGAAACATGACGCGGCCTCTAAAGCGATCGAAAAGGCTACCATCGTCGCGTTGTACACTTAAGCCGGTTTTAACCAGAAAATCTTTTAGATAACCTTCCTTTTGGGCGGTTTCTGTGAGGGGTGCCCACCCTTCGGGTGATATGCCCAGCTTAAAGGTTCGTATGGTTTCGTCGGTAAATCCGCGTTCTTTAAAATAGGCATAGCCGATAGATTGCCCATATTCAGTATGATGCAGCTCGTTTTCCATAAACGAACAGGCCCATTCGTTGAGCAGCAGCATCGATTCGCGGTCGCGTAGTTCTTCTTTTACTTCATCGCTCTGAGCCGTTTCTTCTACGTTGATCTGGTATTTTTTTGCCAGATAACGAATAGCCTCGGGGTATGATAGTTTTTCGTGCTCCATTACGAAGCGCAGCGAATTGCCACCTTGGCCACAACCAAAGCATTTATAGATGCCTCGGGCGGTTGATACATTAAAAGAAGGCGTTTTTTCGTTGTGAAACGGACATAATCCAATAAGGCTGGTGCCCCTCCGTTTGAGTGACACAAAATCGCCCACCACTTCTTCAATGCGTGCTGCGTCGAGAACTTGCTCAATGGTGCGTTGCGAAATCATACGGAGGCTAAGTTACACACAATTTTTCCTGTCGAAAGGTAAATAAGCTACTTTTGCCAAACATGAGCGGAATTGATCAGATAAAAGCGCCTATTGCGCATGAGATGGACCGGTTTGAGCAGCATTTTCGCGATTCGATGAAAAGCACGGTGCCGCTTCTTGATAAAATTACCTATTACATCGTTAAGCGCAAGGGGAAGCAAATTCGTCCGATGTTTGTTTTTCTCTCGGCCGGTATTTGCGGCGGTATAAATGAAAGTACCTACCGTGCGGCTTCGCTTATTGAGCTTTTACATACGGCCACCTTGGTACACGATGATGTGGTAGACGATTCGAACGAGCGGCGTGGTTTTTTTTCGGTAAATGCTTTATGGAAAAACAAAATCGCCGTTTTGGTAGGAGATTATTTGCTTTCGCGGGGCTTGTTGCTTTCTGTGGATCATGGAGATTTTAATTTGCTTCGGATTGTAAGTCATTCGGTACGAGAGATGAGCGAAGGCGAGTTGCTGCAAATTGAAAAAGCACGGAGGTTAGACATTAGTGAGGATGTTTACTTTGATATTATCCGTAAAAAAACGGCTACGCTTATCGCATCATGTTGTGCTACGGGTGCGGCATCGGCGGGCGCCGATGATGCTTTAGTAGAGCGCATGCGATATATCGGCGAACTTGTGGGCATTGCCTTTCAGATAAAAGACGATCTTTTCGATTATCAGAGTGGGGGAGTAATTGGTAAGCCAACAGGAATTGATATTAAAGAGCGAAAAATGACTCTGCCGCTTATTTATACGCTTTCGGTAAGTTCGCGCCAAGTGCGTAACCGCATCATAGACAGTGTTCGCCACCACAACGATAATGCAGCCCGGGTAGAAGAGGTTTTAAATATTGTTCGTTCGGGTGAAGGACTGAGGTATGCCGAAAAGAAAATGTATGCTTTGCGCGATGAGGCCTTGACATTATTGGCAGAGATGCCTGCGAGTATTTATTTAGATTCATTTTCCGAACTGATTCGCTACACCGTTGACCGTAAAAAATAAACGGCATAAACACCTATCTTTGCACAGAATTTTAATTAAAGAAATATGTACCCCGAACAACTTGTTGCTCCAATGCGTCAGGAGCTTGTGAATGCAGGATTTGAAGAACTTCGTACGGCCGAACAGGTAGATTTGGCATTGACCGCGAACAGCGGAACTGTTTTAGTAGTGGTAAATTCGGTATGTGGATGTGCAGCAGGCTCTGCTCGCCCGGGTGTTCGTATGGCCTTAGACAAAGCCACCAATAAGCCATCCCTCCTTGCTACGGTATTTGCCGGTAATGATGCCGAGGCTACCGCAAGAGCACGCAGTTATTTTGCTCCGTATCCGCCCTCATCGCCTGCCATGGCCTTATTTAAAAATGGCGAATTGGTTCATTTTATCGAACGCCATCATATCGAAGGGCGTTCGGCTCAAATGATAGCTGATAACCTCTTGATGGCGTTCGAACAATATTGTTAATTGAATGAGCTTTTTCTAAAGCTTAAGGCAATGCCTCGGACTTTTGTCCGAGGCTATTCCGAATCCACAAACCGTGGAACTCTAAAGTAATCTGAATCTTTATTTGGTGCGTTTTTCAAAGCCTCATCTTGAGAAACCGTGATAGTGTCCACATCAGCCCGAAGGATATTGGTATCGGGTGTCATATAGATGAGCGGTTCAAGACCTTCTGTATCTACTTCGTTTAGTTTTTCAACGAAGCCTAAGATTCGGTTGAGGTCGTTGATCATTTCGTGGCATGCCGTATCGTTAAATTCGAGACGGGCAAGATGTGCCAAATGATTGATTAATGGAGCGTCGACCTTCATGCTTTTTCCGAATATAATTTGTTAAGCCACGGGCTAAGAATGGCATTAAATTCCTGAGGCTGTTCCATCATGGGAGCATGGCCGCATTGGTCAATCCAGAACAGCGAGGAATGCGCCAGTAACTGGTGGAATTCTTCGGCCACATCGGGCGGAGTAATATTATCGTTTCGGCCCCAAATGAGGCAAACTGGCATTTTAAATTTAAAGAGCACCTCTGCCATATTGTGTCTGATGGCTGAT
>JBILCR010000048.1:0-9591 GCA_044353055.1 Flavobacteriales bacterium | reverse complement strand
AAAATATGCCGAATCTGCTTTGCTTTGTTTTTCTGAGCTAAATGACCCCTGAAGCATCGAAGCTAATTTCCTGAGATTTTCAGAATGCACTTCCTGCGCTGAAATAGCATACACCCCAACAAATAAAAGAAAAATGAGACTAAATAAAACGCGCATGAATAAATGTATTGATAAGATTATGACATTAATCGCAACTTCTTCCTTTTAATTTTCCTTCCTGATATTTGCGTTCTTCCTCGGCAAGCTCCTCTTCGGTATCGTTTTGAATTTTTTTGTCTTTATACTTCGATAAGTCGGGCTGTCCGGCATTTACCCAAGCAGTAAACCAAAGCGATCCGGTTACTAAAATCGCTTTCCTCATGCGGCGTTCCACCATGCCGTTGAGCATTTTATCGTATGCCTCTGAATATTCAGCACTGTAAACACGCATGAGAGAGGCTCCGCGATTTTCGAAGGCATATTTCTGATCTTGTGGATAGCGTTTGTTAAGTTCCGCTTCAAACAACAAGACCGAATCTTTTGCTGCAAAACTCTCCGATACCGCCTTCCATGCTTCATCGAGCGGATTTTCTATATAACGGGCCTTACCAATAAAAAAATCATAATTTTCATTAAACAACTCGGGCAATCGCGACTCCCAAAAACCATGTATGCCTTTTTGATTGGTTAATTGTCCGTTATAATTGCGCGTGGTATGCAAAGGAACATGAGCATCGCCCACATAGTGGCCTAAATCGGCCGAAAGACGCAATACACGATCGAAATCTTCGGCTCTAAAAGCTGCGGTGAGGCGCTTCACCATTACATCAATATGCCAGGGAACTATGCCATGTGCCTTTAAGCTATCTTCAGTATACTTAGCAACAGCATCTTCCCACTTCCGAGGTATTGAATCTAAAGGAGCGGCACCATAACGGTCAAGATCTATAAAATGGCGGGCGGCTTCGTCCTCAACGGCATAACGCCGTTTGTCGGGATCAACGGCATGCTCCGTTACAAATTCAATATGTTCCTTGTAAAACCCTACCAATTCGCCGGGTAATGTAAATACTGCAATACGGTTTATTTGTTTATGGGCAAAGAAACCCCAACTCTGTAATGCAGGCATTAAGGCTACCGAGATCATAAAAATCACGCAAGTAGCTATTCCTATTTTGAACCAAAGAGATTTCATCCCATTTCGGCAATCACCGCATTCTGATTTACAATGGCCCCATTTCGATACACAGGAATGGTATTAAAAATATTGGCAGTAAGACAATATCGTATGTCTGCTTCCAAATTCAAATTTTTTAAGCGATGGCGGTGCGACGAATACTCCAAAAAGTCATAAAGATTATCCTTGGCTTTGTCATATAAGTGCGCCATGGCAATGGTTGCATCGCAATGAGAAACAATGCCTTTTTTTTGTTCGAGCTCCAAATATAAAGCTCCTGCAAAAAGAGAGTCTTCCATGTTGAACTTGTTCTTCCAGCCGGCGCAAAGCACAATAATATTTTTCTGCTGAAGATGAAGCCAATCGGCCAAGGCGCTAAGATGCAAAAATGAACCAATTACTATTTCGCCGGCATCGGATGCAGCTGCAATAGCCTGCGTACCATTTGTAGTAGAAATAACAATACTTTTTCCCTTAAGCGCCTCATCCATAAAATGGTAAGGCGAATTTCCAAAATCGAATCCATCGAGCTTAATTGCATTGCGTTCGGCGGCAACTAGAAATCCTTGTTTCTTGTAATCCAAGGCCTCATCAACCCCCGCCACCGGAATCATGCGCCCTACCCCGTGATGAATGGCAGTGCAAATGGCCGAAGTAGCACGAAGAATATCAACCACTACAACAATAGAATCCTGCTCCTTAAATAAAGGATATAAGGCTGGCGAAAAACAGGTGCTAAATGTTTTCAAGGAGATTATTTTACCTGATAAAACGGAAGTTTAACCACGCGAGCAGCCAAGAGTTTATCGCGAACCTTAATGTAAATAGCAGAGTCTGGCGCAGAATAGGCGCTTGGCACATAGCCCATCCCGATGGCCTTTTTCAAGCTGGGCGCCATGGTTCCTGAGGTAACCGTTCCGATGGTATTGCCATCTGCATCGCAAATTTCGTAATCGTGACGCGGAATACCTTTATCGATTAATTCAAAGCCTACCAATTTACGCGTAACCCCATTCAATTTTTGAGATTCGAGTGCCTCCCGGTTGTTAAAATCTTTGCTGAATTTGGTGATCCAACCTAAACCGGCCTCGATGGGAGATGTTTGGTCGTTTATATCATTTCCGTATAAACAAAATCCCATTTCAAGCCTTAGCGTATCGCGGGCTGCAAGACCTGCCGGTTCCATACCGAATTCTTTGCCCGCCTCAAAAATGGCCTCCCATACTTCATGGGCATGCTCACGGTCGAAATAAATTTCGAAACCACCGGCGCCGGTATACCCTGTTGCAGAAATCAAAACATTATCAACGCCGGCAAAAGTGCATTTAGTAAACGTATAATAAGCAAGTGTTTCGAGCGGAAAAGCAGTCAGTTTTTGCAATGCCTTCGCAGCCAAAGGTCCTTGAACGGCAAGCAATGCAGTTTTATTTGAAATATCAAGCATTTCAACACCCCAAGTATCGTTTTGCTTGAGCCAGTTCCAATCCTTTTCTATGTTTGAGGCATTCACTACCAGCATATATTGATCTTCGCGTATCCTATATACGAGCAAATCATCTACAATGCCGCCTTCCAAATTCGGAAAACAAGAATATTGAACCTTTCCGTCTGTAAGTTTGGAGGCATCATTCGAAGTAGTTTTTTGGATTAAGTCTAAGGCATGGGGCCCTCGCAAAATAAATTCCCCCATGTGACTTACATCAAACACCCCAACCTTATTGCGCACACATTCGTGTTCCTGGATTACACCGGAATAGGTAATAGGCATATCAAAGCCTGCAAAGGGAAGCATTTTAGCTCCCAATTTTTTATGAATGGCATCAAACGGTGTACACTGAATTTCGCTCATATCGCAAATAATATTAAAGTGCGAAACTACATATTTATTGCTGCAAAGCGCATAGTAGAGTCAAAAATTAAAGTACCCAGAACCGTTTGTATGTTTAATGGATTGGCTATATTCACATGCTTTAAATTCTATGAAAATTCAATCTGTTTTTATTTCCGCCATTCTTGCTCTATTGCCTTTAATTTCATCGGCACAGCGCTGTACGGTGCCCCTCAACACCATACAATTCCAGCAAGTTAAACGTAATGTAAGCTCAGCGGCTCAGAATTCAGCTCGGCTTTTACAGGCACGAAATGTAGTAAACTCCAATTGTCTTTCTTGTTCGCAACTTTCTGAGCTCATGTTGCTGTTCACTAACGATATCGATCGATATGAAGTAGCATCGTTGGGTATTAATGCCATTACAGATCGAGAAAACGCCTACATGCTGCTCGACCATTTTCAGCAATTTTCGTATGCCTTTCACTTTTATGATTTACTCAATACTGGTTCGATATCGCAACCAAGACCTGCCGTTAATCCGCAGCTTCAACCACAAACTGTGATACAAGCTCAACAGCCTGTGATGACCTTTCCATCATTTAACTATCCGGATGCCCGCGGCTATATGGGACGAAAAAACTGTGCATCCTACCTAGCAGAGAATGATTTTGTTGCTTATGCTCAAGATGTATTTAATAACCCTAACGAAGTCCTTCGCTTAGATGCCGCAATGGCATTAGTCTCCAAATCATGTCTCTCTACCGCTCAAATTATGAAATTGGCCAGCCTGCTAACGATTGAAAACAACCGACTTGAGCTGTTAAAAGCTTCGTATAGAAATATACACGATGAACAAAATATGGATTTGGCACAGCAGGTTTTTAACCATGCACCCAACCGTGCGGCGTGGAACGAATATTTGCTTAACACACGCAATACGCTTTACACACCTGCGGCGTTGCCGTGTTCTCTTCCAGCCAATCAATTTCAAATGCTGCGCGAAACGCTTTCTCGAGAGTCATCATCGAGCAGCCGTTTAAAAATAGCGAAGAATGAAATCCCACCTAAAAAATGCTTCACCTCGCAACAAATGAAAGAAATTCTAGGGCTTTTTTCTTCTTCGTCCGACAGATTGGATCTGGCAAAATTTGCAGCAGCCTATATTACTGATCCAGATGTATATTTTCTTACCGTAAGCTCACTCTTTAATTCAAGCTCTGACAGAGAAAACTTAAGTAACTATCTCAAAAAGTAAGGATTTAAAAATGATGAAGCTCCCTATAAAACCGCCTATCATTTGCCTTATATTCACTTTCTTTTTAATCCAATCAGCCATTGTAGCTCAATCAAAAAAAGGCATTGAGTATTCTGGCACGAAAGCGCGTTTTTCATTGCTTGGCAATAGCAAGGTGTTTTCGGAGGGTGTAAAAAATTTGGAATATAATCTACTGTGGAATAAGAAAAAAAATGTCATTAATGTGATGGCAGGACCTAAAGAAACATGGTATGACATTGCATTAACAGGCACCGATACGGTAAAGGGCGCATTTGTGTATATCGGCAGTATTTCTGGTAATGAAACAGATAACGTTGCGGCGAAATCTGAACCAGTGCGATGCGAAATTAAATTCCTTGTGGACAAAATTATCATCAAAATTGGTGAGGCACGTTTAGAAGAATACCTTCTGGATGGAGCTAAAGTTTGGGCAAACAAGCCTATTTCAAAACAATAATTGAGCACCGCCCGAATGGGCAAACCAATAGAATTGCCTCGTCGAACGGTGCTTTTTTTATTCGCTCTTTGTGGATGACGTTTTAAGAATTTCGTTGGCTGTTATTTCTGTAAAATAACGCTTGTTGCCTTCCTTATCAGTAAACGCTCGGGTGAGCAACTTACCTTCGAGAGCTATTTGTTGGCCTTTTTCAAGATATTGTTCGGCAAATTCAGCTTGCTTACCCCAAACAACTATATTATGCCATTGGGTTTCATTCACTCGATTGCCGTCAGCATCCTTATACGATTCTGAAGTTGCCAAACTGAATTTAGCCATTTTTTTTCCTTTATTGAGTTCGCGAACCTCTGGATTTGCGCCCAGATTGCCTATCAAACGAACCGAATTTCGTAAACTGTTCATGTGTTTAAAATGTTATGTGATTAAAAAATTAGAAAATGGGTGCACCCTGTTTGTTCCGATTATCAATTGACACTGCAAGAATAAAACACACATTGTGAACTATTCGTATGTAAACGTTTATAAACGTTTAAAACGTTTTAACACCGAATTAATGGGCGAACGATTGACTGATTATCTTTGCAATAATGAAACTCAGCAGCCTAAGTTTGATCAATTTCAGAAATCATCTTGATGCTGAATTTTTATTTTCTGAAGAAGTAACCGTTTTTACAGGTGCAAACGGCACGGGAAAAACCAATATTCTGGATGCTATTCATTATCTGGCATTTTGCAAAGGGTTTCTGAATTCGGTGGACAGCCAGAACATCCATGAAAAAGAAGGCTTTTTTCTGATTGACGGGAAATTTAGTATTGATGAAAAAAACCTTGCGTTTACATGCGGTCTAAAACGTTCGCAGAATAAAATCTTTAAGAAAAACGGCAAAGAATACGAGCGCCTTTCCGAACATATTGGACATGTCCCTCTTGTTTTGATCGCACCTACAGATATCCAGCTCATTTCGGGTGGCTCTGAGGAGCGGCGTAAATTTCTGGACAGTGTAATAGCACAATTCAACCGAACCTATTTAGACGAACTTATACGGTACAATAAGATATTGCGTAACCGTAATATCTTACTACGAAATGGGAATCCCGACCCAGCAATAATTGAAGTGCTCAACATGCAATTGTGCGGTCATGCCCAAACTATTTTCGAAGAACGCAGTCAATTTACCCAAGAACTGAGTCGCTTGTTGGCCCATTATTATGAACACTTAAGTGGTGGTAAAGAGCTGGCCAGTATTAAATATCGTTCGGGACTTCAGAATAATAGTTTAGAAGAGTTGCTGCATAAAAGCTTCGAACGCGATAAAGTGATGCAATACACCACAGAAGGCGTCCACAAAGATGATTTAGAACTGTGTATTGCCGACAGGCCCTTAAAACGTTTCGCATCGCAGGGGCAGCAAAAAAGTATGCTCATTGCGCTCAAGCTAGCTCAGTTTGACATTATTAAGAATAAAAAAAAATCTGCCCCACTCCTGTTGCTTGATGATATCTTTGAAAAACTCGATCAAAACAGAATTACTGCATTGCTCGAATTAATATCAAAGCGGCATTTTGGGCAGATTTTCATTACCGATACCCATCCCCAACGGGTTACAGAAATTTTAAATTCCATTGAGTGTGCCTACACGCATTTTGAGTTACCTTTACCCGTGAATTCCACAAGAACCCATGAAACGGAGTAACGAGAGTGTAGTTTCTGATTTATTAAGCACCGTACTCGATCAAATGGGTTTGGGTGAGGGCTACAAAGAATACCGTTTGAGTACTGCTTGGCCCGAAGTGGTGGGACGCATGGTGGCTTCACGAACTCGCAGTATACGCTTTTCAGACGGGGTGTATTACGTTACCATCGAATCGCCGGCTATTCGTTCTGAATTGAGTTTTATGAAAAAAGAATTGGTAAGACGTCTCAACGAAGTAATTGGTACTGAGGGTGTCATCAAAGAAATTGTATTTCGCTAAAATTAGCCACGACGCAGATATAAATTTAATTCTGATTATGTTAATTTCTCGTGCCGCTATTTTGAAAATTTAACTATTTTTGCGCCTCATTTGCCTAAAGATACTTTATGTCGCAGCAAACCGAAAAAACACAAGATCCGATTGCAAACGTTGAGAACGCGCTAACTCAGTCGGAAGTTTTTATTGAAAAAAACAAGAAAACCCTGCTTATGGTAGTAGGAGGGATTATTGTTCTTGTGGGCGCCTTTTTTGCCTACAAACAATACGTGGTTAAGCCCATGGAGTTGGAAGCTCAGGCCGCTATGTTCCGTGCGGAGAATTATTTTGAAAAAGACTCGTTCCAATTAGCTCTTAAAGGAAAAGGGAATGCAGAAGGTTTTCTTTCGATAATTGAAAACTATGGAGGAACCTCCAGTGCAAATCTGGCCCATTATTATGCATCAGTTTGCTATTTGCAGCTTGGGAAATATCAGGAGTCTATCGACCAAATCGAGCAATTTAGTGGAAGTGATATTATGTTGAGTGCTATGGCACACGGCATTAAAGGAGATGCGCTTATGGAACTCAATAAACAGGACGAAGCCATTGAATCATACTTAAAAGCCTCATCAACAAACGAAAACACATTTACTACTCCTATGTTTTTGATGAAGGCGGGATTGGCATACGAATTAAAATCAGATTTCGCAAAAGCCTTAGAAACCTACAAGAAAATTAAGACCGAGTATCCTAACAGTTCCGAAGGACGCGAAGCCGAAAAATATATTGCACGCGCCGAAGTACTTATGAATCAGAAAGGCGGTAAATAAATGTCGAGTGCGCATCAGAATTTATCATCAAATAAAATGGTCAATGCTTTAAGCCTTGACCATTTTTCGTTTACGATAATCACGGCCGAGTGGAATAATTCAATAACCTTTACCCTCGAATCCGGTTGCATCAGCACACTTAAAGAAAACGGCGCTAAAACCGAAAACATTCATGTTGTAAGGGTACCTGGGTCTTGGGAATTAATTTCGGCTGCTCGTTGGGCCACACAGCATCAAAAAAACGGAGCAGTAATTTGTATTGGAGCAGTAATTAAAGGCGATACACCGCACTTCGATTATATATGCCAAGGTGTAACGGCAGGCTTGGCCCAATTAAACGCTCAACAAGATATTCCTGTTATTTACGGCATTCTTACAGTGAATACTCTTGAACAAGCCGAAGAACGCTGCGGGGGCAAACATGGCAACAAAGGCGACGAAGCGGCTTATACAGCCATAAAAATGGCACTGTTAGGCGACGATCGGAATTAACTACCGACCAATAATTTTTAGAAGCGTTAGAATAATTATTTTGCAATCACTAAACATGCTGTGACTGCGCAAGTACTCTAAATTTATAGAAAGCTTGGTAGGCATAATTTCATCAATATACACTTGTTCGGGATTGTCTGATTTTCCAAGTATTTCATTTTCATTGAAATACTTAAGAGAAGCCCAATCGGTTATTCCGGGGCGAACCATCAAAACCATGCGTTGCTGAGGCGTGTAAAAGGCAACATATTTCGGAACCTCGGGCCTAGGCCCCACCAAACTCATATCGCCTATAATAACATTAAACAGTTGCGGCAATTCATCGAGTTTGTATTTACGCAAATAATATCCCGAACGCGTAATTCGTGCATCGCGTCCACCCACGGTGAGTAAACCCGCCCGATCGCTGCCCATTTTCATCGACCTAAATTTAACGAGCTTAAAAATTAAACCGTTACGCCCCACCCTATCCTGCTTATAAAACACAGGCCCTTTACTATCCATTAAAACCCATACCGCACAAATAAGCAACAGTGGACTTATTATTACCACGCCTATTGCACTAAAAAAAAGATCAAAAGCACGCTTTAGCATGCTGCAAAGATGAACAATTTGGTGATTTTGTAAAGGAATTTCAAGACCAAAATCCCTACCTTTGAGCCTTTAAATAGAACTATGTCAGACGATAAAAAAGTCATCTTTTCCATGGTGAAAGTGAGTAAGACTTTCCCCCCTCAAAAACAAGTGCTGAAAGACATTTACCTCAGCTTTTTTTACGGTGCCAAAATAGGAATTATCGGTTTAAACGGCTCAGGTAAATCTACCTTACTAAAAATCATAGCTGGAGTAGAAAAATCGTTCGATGGTGAAGTAGTTTTTTCTCCTGGTTACCGTGTTGGTTACTTAGAACAGGAACCACAGCTCGACGATTCCAAAACAGTAATCGAAATTGTGCGTGAAGGCGTACAGCCAATAATGGATTTGCTGGCTGAGTATAACGAGATCAATGAAAAAATGGGCATGGAAGAAAATTATTCTGATGCCGATAAAATGGATAAGTTGCTAGCACGTCAGGGTGTATTGCAAGATGAAATTGATGCTAAGAATGCCTGGGAAATCGATTCTACCTTGGAACGAGCTATGGATGCACTGCGCTGTCCCGAATCGGATCGAATTATCGGTACACTATCGGGTGGAGAACGGCGTCGCGTGGCCTTATGCCGCCTCTTGCTTCAGCAACCCGAAATTCTATTGCTCGATGAGCCTACCAACCACCTCGATGCCGAATCAATTGATTGGTTAGAACAACATCTACAACATTATGCGGGAACCGTAATCGCCATTACGCACGACCGTTACTTCCTCGATAACGTGGCAGGATGGATTCTTGAACTTGACCGCGGCGAAGGCATCCCGTGGAAAGGAAATTACTCGAGCTGGCTGGAGCAGAAAGGAAAACGTTTACAACAAGAAGAGAAAACAGAATCGAAACGGCAGAAAACGCTTGCCCGTGAGTTGGAATGGGTTCGACAGGGTGCTAAAGGTCGTCAGACAAAACAGAAAGCCCGTTTGCAGGCTTACGATCGCCTGTTGAAC
>JBILCR010000384.1:0-2772 GCA_044353055.1 Flavobacteriales bacterium | reverse complement strand
TTACATTTGGAATAAACCAATTGCCCAACAAGCATGTGGTGGATCGGTATTTCGAAGCTGTTAACGCCTTAGGCGTTGTAAACGATAACAAAGGTTTAGATTATTTCCCCTCATCAACAGATGCTGCCATTGCCCAAAAACTGCCTGCTGCGTTTGCCAATAAATACACGGCATTGGTATGCGGCGCTTTGCAGGGTACCAAGCGAATTCCTGAAGAAAAATTGCTGCATTTCTGCAAGGCCATTCGAGGCAACCTGGTATTGATTGGCGGCCCTGCTGAGGCCGAACTGGGTGCGCGGCTCGAAGCCGCATTGGGCCATCGTTCCATCTCATTTTGCGGCAAAACAACCATTGGCGAGTCGGCCGTGCTGCTCAAAAATGCACAGGCCGTGTTGACACCCGATACCGGTATGATGCACATTGCCGCTGCCTTTAAAAAACCCATTGCCGTAATTTGGGGAAACACGGTACCCGCTTTGGGAATGGGGCCGTATATACCAGGTAAGGACGAATTAATTTACCATGCCGAAGTGCAAAACCTCTCATGCCGTCCATGCTCCAAAATTGGATTTGACTCATGTCCAAAAGAACATTTTGCCTGCATGAATAATCAGGATAGTGCTTCTGTTGCAGCCTGGATAAATCGGTTTACCGAGTTATGATCCCTTTAAAATGTTGAGCTGATCGTGCAAAGAGGCAATTTCGGCGCGGGTCTTACTTATTTTTCGCTCAATGTCTTTACGCAGCTCATCAGCCCCTTTCGACTTTGCTAAAAAGCCAATGTTGTTCTCTAGGGTTTGTAGTTCGGTTTGCATCCGCCGCAATTTGTCCTGCACCACATTTTTCTGCTGATGAAGCTTATCTTTTCCACCGGGATCGGCAGATAAATTGCTCACCTGCTCTCTAAAATGCTGACGGCGCATTTCGGCATTGCCCGTTTTAATCTTTGCAAACTGCTTATCAATGGCTGAGCGGTACCGCTTATTAAGGCTGTCTTTTTCCTTTAATGGCACATGTCCAATTTCCATCCAGCGAGCTTGAAAACTCTTGAGGGTTTCAAATGCTCCTGCAGTATTTGTATCCGACTCGTATCCTTCAATCTCAGCCATCAATTCAAGTTTTTTACGGAGGTTTTCATCCTGCTCGGAATTCATTCCTGAAAAATGCTGGTTTCTATTTTCATAGAACACATCGCAAGCCTTTCTAAAGCGCTCCCACAATTTATCCGCATGTTTCTTGGCTACCGGTCCGGTTTGTTTCCATAATTCCTGCAGTTCTTTTAACCGAGCACCTGTTTTTTTCCATTCGGTAGTGTCTTTCAAGGCTTCGGCTTCCATGCACAAATCTACCTTTTGCTTATAATTCTGGTTTTGAGTATTTCTCAAATCCTTGTAAAACTGCTCCTTGGCATCGTAAAACGCATCGCGCGAAGTTTTAAATCGCTGCCAAACGCTTTCATTATCTTTTTTAGAAGCAAAGCCAATTTTTTTCCATTCTTCGAGTGCCGCCGCCATCTTCTCGCTAGCCTCCTGCCAATGCACATGATTTTTGAAAGGCATCTCGCCGGTAATTACCTCGGCCCGTTCACAAACAGCAATTTTCTTTTTGTGATTTTCGGTAAATACCGCTTCCTGCTCTTGAATATAGGTTCGGCGACGTTCGAATAATTTATCGCCGGCACTACGGAAACGCTCCCAAAGTACCTCGCTCTGCTCTTTACCTACCTGCCCAATTTCTTTCCATTGCGTTTGAAGGGCAATGTATTCATCTAACGATTTACTGATGGATTCATTAAGCAACAATTCTTCGGCCTTTACACACAGTGCTGTTTTAAGCTCCAGATTCTTTTTCTGATCAAGCTCACGCAGCTCCTTGTTAATTTTGATTATTTCATAAAAATTGTTGATGTGGTGATGGTAGTTTTTCCAAAGTTCATCAACATAAGCGGCGGGTACCAAGCCAATGGTGCGCCATTGATTTTGCAGCTCATGAAGGCGGTCGAAAGAGCCCGAAATATTTTCGGTTTGTTCGAGTAGTTTTTTTAACTCCGCCAGTATAGCCTGTTTCTGCTTGAGATTGTCTTTTAGCTGTTGTTCTTTTTGTTTGCGTTCGTCGTTACGACGTTCGATGTATAGTTTGGCATAACTGTCGAACTGTTCATCGGCTTCGTCTCGAAGCACTTCAAACTCTTCGGGGAGGCCGCCATTTTCGATAAATTTTGATTTTTTAAGGCGTATTTCCTCATCTTTTGCATTTCGGTAAGCCTCGCGCATGGCATGAAACGCCGTTTTATGTCGCTCAAGATCGTTGCGCGATATCAGTTCCTTCAGTACTTCAGCCAGCTCTTGACGACTCATTTCATTATAGGCCGGCTGGTTTTCAAAAGATTCTGTTTCTTCAGATCCTAATTCATGTTCTTCTGTTACATCGGAGGTTTCGGTATCCGAGATTGAATTATCAATATTTAGCGATTCCTGATTTGATGGCAAGTCAATCGCTTCAACTGAAACTTGTGCCATTTCATCCACCGACGCCTTATCTTGTAAAGTATCCGCCACTGTGATGGCTATTTCCTCTGATTCGGCAATGGTTTTTGCATGATCGTTTATTTCGGCAGGAGGCACATCTTCAGGAACAATTACCTCCGGCTCAGGTTCATGGGGTATATTTTCGTTATGAATTTCGGGTGCCGCCTCATTGGGCTCCTCCGAAACCACAAATGTTTCTGGCTCAACATTAATTTCTGCCGGCGGCACATCTTCAGGAACAATT
>JBILCR010000383.1:0-2774 GCA_044353055.1 Flavobacteriales bacterium | reverse complement strand
TATGCTCATAAACCGAAACTAAATTATTAGCATGCTGAATATGGATTACATGCCCCGCATCGGTTGTCCATCCTGAGAAAATAACAGTGCCATCGAGAGTTGCTTTTACCGACTCGTTTTTACCCGATACAATATCAACACCATAATGCTTGTTTGCTATATTAAACGCTGTAGTAAGCCTGCCCTTTAGTGGGGTAAAAAAGTAATAATTATTAATTTCTCTTACCCCTGATTTCTTAGCCTTAGCATTGATATTATAACGATCCTGTTGTTCCAGATCTTTTCTAAATTTCATTTCCTGTTCGCTGGCCGAGATATTGACCTGGCTGTCGGCATCTTTGTCTTCAGGTTTAGGCGCTGGTTTTTTAGTATTTACATTGCCGGTTATAACCGAACGAATATTTTCAAGTAATTGTTTTTTACCCGCAGCATCTCTTTCCAGCGAATCCACTTTTGAGGCTAATACCACGAGTTTTTTTTTGGTAGCAACGTCGTTTGAATAGCCCGGTATATATTCCTTTAATGGCGTAAAGGCAATAACCCAGGTTGTGACCAAAATCAACGCTATAGCTATTATTCCAACAGCGGTAAAAAGATTGAGCTGCGACAATTTTAATGAATACCGTTCCTCATACGATTCATCATCCATAACCACTAAACGGTATTTAAACCTTAGTCGGCTAAGAAGGCGACGCCAAGCATTATTTTTCTCTGAATCCACGGCGGCAATTTCGGAATAATTCAACAATAATTTAAACACGCCCGAAGTATCACACAATAAATTAATAGCTTTGAACTATGTTGTTTTCTGCTATATCGGGCCATACGGAGTTAAAATCGACGCTCATTAAAAACATTAACAATGGCCGTATTGCACATAGTTTATTGTTTGCTGGACCCGAAGGTTGTGGCTCTTTAGCACTTGCTCTTGCATATGCGCGCTATTTACGCTGCGACAATCCTACAAATAATGATTCCTGTGGGGTTTGTTCCTCATGCATAAAAATGAACAAACTCGTACATCCCGATGTACACTTTAGTTTCCCGATGATTAAGGAAGACAGTAAAAAGAAAGGAATTTCGCAAGAACTTATAAGCGAATTTAGAGAGGCTTTTCTCCGAAATCCATTTATGAATCTTGATTTTTGGTCGGATTGGATTGAGGCCGGAAATAAATCACCTACCATTTATTCGGATGAAGCATCCGAAATAATTCGCGAAATCGGTTTAGTATCGGTAGAAAAGGGCTTTAAAGTTTTCATTATCTGGTTGCCCGAACTTATGAATGTCCAGGCTTCTAACCGCCTGCTAAAAACCTTAGAAGAGCCCACTGAACAAACAGTTATAATTCTAGTATCCGAAAATCCCGAAGGCCTTTTGGCCACCATTAGGTCGCGGGTTCAGGTTTTTCGTATAAAGGCATACACCCCTCAAGAATGTGCACACATCGTTTCGGAATTAAGCCATAAAACCCAAGAGGAGTGTCTTATTGCTGCCGAAATTGCGGAAGGAAATGTTGCGCTTGCCGCCTGGTTAGTCCAAAATCAGGAAGAGTCGGGCGAACAACTCGAACTGTTTAGAGGCTGGATGCTTGATTGTTATTCGTTTAACATAACCGGCTTAATTAACCGCTCCGACGTGTTTCATAAAAAAGGGCGCGAGTGGCAAAAAGGCTTTTTATCGTATTGCCTTTTTATGTTTCGCCAAACCCTTTTGTATAATTCGGCTCCCGAACTCTTAAGGTTGGCCGAAAACGAAGTGGCTTTTTTAGCAAAATTTGCACGCTTTTTCCATGCCGGAAATTATGAGCAGATTTCGCAGTTTGTTAATGAGGCCATTTTACACATCGAGAGAAACGGTAACGGCCGTATTGTGTTTTTTGATACCGGTTTACACATCGCTGATTTATTTCGCAAAGAAAAACAATCGGTTGCGTCGACACCTTAAGATGCATTTAAACAAATGTGTAGTTTTGTTGCATTATTAAATAAAAGGGCTAAGCCCCAAAACTAATTACCCAAACGTATGGCATGCAGCAGTTGTTCTTCAGGAAGAGGTGGCCTACCGGCCGGATGTAATAATAACGGTGCATGCGGAGCGGGCGGCTGTACAAAGCTTCCGGTGTTCGATTGGCTCGCCAACATGGCCTTGCCCTCGGGGGTTTCTCCATTTAATGTTGTTGAAATTCGCTTTAAAAATTCGAGGAAAGAGTTTTTTAAGGCCGGCGATGTATCTGGTCTTGCCGTAGGAGACGCTGTTGCTGTTGATGCAAGTCCGGGTCACGATCTTGGGATGGTTTCTATGACTGGAGAATTGGTGCGCCTACAAATGAAGCGCCTCGGTATTCAAAACGAGCACCAGTTAAAAACCGTTTACCGTAAAGCACGTCCAATCGATATTGAAAAATGGCAGGAGGTGGTTTCGCGAGAAACGCCTACAATGCTTCGCGCTCGGGCTATTGCCACAGAATTAAAGTTGGAAATGAAAATCAGCGATGTTGAGTTTCAGGGCGATGGCACCAAAGCCATATTTTATTACACCGCCGAAGATCGTGTTGATTTTAGAGAGCTTATTCGTCATCTTGCCGACGAGTTCAAAGTTCGAATTGAAATGAAACAAATAGGCTCAAGGCAGGAAAGTGCCCGACTTGGCGGTATCGGATCTTGCGGCCGAGAACTTTGCTGCTCTACATGGCTGCGGGATTTCAGGTCGGTTAATACCGGAGCAGCCCGTTACCAGCAACTTTCGCTTAACCCACAGAAACTTGCCGGCCA
>JBILCR010000382.1:0-2780 GCA_044353055.1 Flavobacteriales bacterium | reverse complement strand
CCAAACCGAAAATGCCGTACAAACCATTTTACTCAACGAGCTCGAAGCATTTAGCGGCATATTAATTTGCACTACCAACCTACCCCAATTGTTTGATGCCGCTTTTGCACGCAGGTTCCTTTACCGAATCAATATCGGTATGCCCGATGCAGAAACGCGTGAACGGCTTTTAATGCAGTTTTTTCCGCAGCTTGAACCTCAACCTCGCCGTCAACTGGCTCAAAAATTCAGCTTTAGTGCCGCACAACTTCTGAACTTCAGTCGAAAATTACAAATTACCTCAATACTTCGTAAAAGAAGAACATCACTGGCCATAGAGCTTGAGACGCATCTTATGGATGAACTTGAAAGCAGCACGAATCGGCATCGCGCAGTGGTAGGCTTTAACGTTGGCAGCAATCCCGAAGCTTCAATAAGGGATGTAAACTTTAAAACAATGAAAGCCTCATAATTTTATTGGATTGATTATTTGGCAATTAAGAAATATAGAGGCGTTTTTTTAAAAAACCGCTTTCTTTTAGAAGGCGCCCATGTTATCTATCCCCAAAATGTATTTTCAGAATGAACGATAAATTCCATTTGAATCCAGTCGGGGAAATTGCTACGCAACATCATTGCGTACTGCCAAACTAACTTTGAACCCAATCGAATATGCCACTGCATTTTAACAATTTGACCTTCTGCGTAACAAGTGACCTTCTATACCTTACCATTCGTGATGAATGGAGGATGGCTTAGGTAGTTTATCACAACAACCAATGCCTCAGTAAAACATTTAACCTCTTAACCCATTAAAAAAGATGAAAACTATACCCCTCTCGTTAGACGCGCTCGATTCGACAGAATACATCATCAACAGCTTCATAATGTTTATCGGAAAAAAGTTTACCGAGGCCGGATTTTTACTACCCGATGAGGATGTACCGCAAATAAAATTCAATCATGCCGAAGTGCGCTGCTACGATCCCGCAAGTGGAATACACGATTTTGATGCTGTACGCAATTACGGCTATATCGAAGCACTGGGGGCCTATTTTCCATGCGACGAACACCCCAGTCAACGTCGGTTTGAGCTTTTTGCAAATAATATTATGGAAGTAGCTGCCGTCTACACCTTTTCAAAAACAAGTATACGCTATACCGATCCTGCATTTAAGCCTATTTTCGAAATGCACTTTAGCGAAATTACAGCACTGGTGCTATGCCATGAACTGGCGCACTGGTTTGTGCACCGCTGTTCCGACGGCAGTGGAATGCCGCTCGAGAAAATGCATTATCAACGCAACGATGAAGTTTTTTATCACGAAGGTCTTGCTCAGGCACTGGTATTTGAAGGATTGAAGGAATTCGACTCCCTTATCGAACTTATGATTTGGATGGAAGGCGGGCAACCCCAACAGTATATTGCATACAAGCGACTAGGCAATGATTGCACTACACTGCTCAAGGCCTTAAGCATGGTGCATAAAACAGGAATTCAATCGTTCGAACTGCTTGAACATGCTGTGCACATGTATGAAAAAGATGCCCATCCCCATAAAGAAGATATTTTCAAAAAATTTCTTTCCCAGCCCATTACCGCCGAATTTCAGAAAGAAAGTATCGAAGACGTTTACTTGCATCTTCTTGTGGCACATCCACATTTAGCTGATACGTACCGGGGTACTTATCATGCCATAAAATTTAACGTTTAAAAAAACCAATTTTCAATGATTACTTTAAGCAAGTCAAAATTTGTATCGGGCAGTCAATGTTCAAAAAAACTGTATTTCGATTTTTACCGTAAAGACCTCAAACCCGAAATTACCGATGACCAGCAGGCACGCTTCGATACGGGCCATGAAATAGGCAGGCTGGCACAGGAAGTATTTCCTAACGGAAGCGATGCCACACTCGATTTTCACGGCGATTGGGGTTTGGCAATTAAACGTACGGCCCAGTGGCTGGCGGCAGGCGTAAATACCATCTATGAAGCTAGTTTTTCGCATAGTGGGGGCTTCGCCGCGCTTGATATTTTACATCATACGGGTACCGAACGATGGGCCATTGAGGTTAAAAGCAGTGCTGAGATTAAAGAATATTATTACACCGACGCCGCGTTTCAATATTGGGTAATGAACCAATGCGGACTGGCTCCCGACCGTTTCTTTCTAATGCACATCAACACAGCCTACACCAAAAGAGGTGCTATTGATGCGCATCAGTTATTCATAAAAACGGATATCACACAAACCATCCTTAATCTGCAAAATAGCATTGAGGAGGAGTTGAGGAGTTTACAAAACATGATAAAGCAAGCCAAAGAACCTTGCATAGACATTGGCAATCATTGCAACAAGCCATTTGAGTGCCCATATAAGCATCATTGCTGGAGCCATATTCCCGAACAATCGGTTTTTGACCTATACCGCCCGTTTGGTAAAGACTGGAAACTTTATGATAAAGGCATTTTACGCCTTGCCGATATTCCTGATAGCGAAAAGCTGAACAAAAGGCAGCGTTTACAGATAAACGGTATAAAAAACAACGAAAGCCACACCGATGCTGTAGGCATAGAGAATTTTTTAAACACACTGGAATACCCCTTGCATTTCTTCGATTTCGAAACCATAAGTTCAGCGTTGCCGATATTGAACGAATCGCGTCCCTTTGAGAAACTACCGTTTCAATATTCGCTGCATATACTTGATGCGCCGGGCGCAGAAACCCTTCACCGAGAATTTTTAGCCCAACCCGAAGATTTCGCAGATGGAGCTTCGTTCGATCCGCGTGAGCAGCTT
>JBILCR010000381.1:0-2787 GCA_044353055.1 Flavobacteriales bacterium | reverse complement strand
GAACGTTTCATAAATGCTCTGAAAAACAATATCCAACCCGCCAAATAAACAAGTGTTCTGATGATATAAAATACAGGATTTAAAAACGCTGATTTTCCGGCAATAATAGCATCATAATGTTCACTTTTAGGATCATGAACATGCGGATCAGCCCAGTGGTAAATATGATTTACATGCAGTGCAGACAATATAACTACTACACCAAAGATAGCAGCTCCAACAGGTAAAAAACTGGCAACTGCTTCCATGGGGCGTTTAACTGTAGCCGACCATCCTGCCTCTGCAGCATATTGAACGGCCATGAAGAACAATGCCCCTAAGCCTAATGCCATGAAGAAAAAGGAGTTATGCAAGAGTGTAGGCCATGCACGATGTGAGTCCACAACAAAGCCGCTAACGAGCGTAATTAATCCAACGCCCATGAGAACCATGCATATTTTCTTAAACGAGTCTGAAAAGGTGTAATTCATTGTATTTGAATTGAATTGTCCTTGTTTAAATTAGTTGTCTTTCTTTGTTTTGGTCGGTTTTGCTTTTGCAGTTGCCATTGAATCGGATGTAACCGTTAATGAATCCGTTGAAGCGCTTAAATTAGTTCCGAGACCCTCTGCTCTTAATTTTTTAACGTATTGAATAACGGCCCATCGCTCACCAAAATTTATTTGTGAGGCATGACTTCCCATCATATTCTTACCATAATAAATGGTATGATACATCTTTCCTTCTGGCAGATCTTTGAGTGCGGCACTGTAGTATGAAGGCACACCGGCAAATTTATCGCGTTGAACAAGTGTACCATTTCCATCTCCTTTTTCACCATGACAATGGATGCAAAAATTAGAATACACTGTTTTCCCTTTTTCCAATATGGCTTCAGTAGCCTGATATTGCGACGGCGCTTTTATATTTTGACCCGCAGCTTCATATCCATCATTTGTGTTTGGATACAGGTATTGCTCGTGATAGGGTAAAGTTTCTTCATTAAAGCGCGGAATGGTTCCTGCAACAGGTTTCAACGAACTTCCTTCTTTGTAAAAAGGACTTTCACCATAAGCTTCATAAGCCGTTCCGCGATACATATCGGGCATGTACTCCAAACCTGGACTAAGCGGATCTGTATTACATGATTGAAGAGCAATCATAACACTTCCAAGGAAGGCAACTGCTAAAATCAGATTACTTGTTTTTTTCATCTGTGCTATTATTTCAGTTCTTTTTGGTTAATTTCAAGCGCACCAGTACTGCGCAATGTTGCAACAATTTCGTCGTGACTTACGCGTTTGTTATCCGCAGTTTGTATTTCCATGATGAATTTATCGTCTGTAGAACGCGGATCTGGATTATGAGCCTTTCTTCCTGGATAAATTTTGTTCACTAGAAGATAGCTTAAAACCATACCATGTGCTGCGCAGAAAACGGTTAACTCAAACGTAACAGGTACAAATGCTGGCATATTCAAATACCAGGCAAAGCTTGGTTTACCTCCAATGTTCATGGGCCAGTCGTGAATCATCATGTACCATGTCATCAACACCGCCATAGAGGTACCAAACATGCCATAAAAAAAGGCTGCGTTTGATAAACGTGTGGGTTTAATGCCAATTACCGGATCAAGTCCGTGAATAGGGAAAGGAGAAAATACATCTCTTATTTTTACACCCTTTCCTCTTAATGCTTTAGCGCTGGAAATTAAAATTTCCTCATCGTCAAAAACGCCGTATATAACTTGTTTGCTCATGATCGATTAGTGATGCGGTGGTTTTGGATTTTCACTTGTTGATTTAAGAATAGTCTTCAATTCGTTCAATGCAATTACAGGGAACGTACGCGAGAAGATAAGGAACAGGGTAAAGAAAATGCCAATCGTTCCAATAAAAATCCCGATATCAACAAAAGTAGGATGGAACATAGTCCAACTTGATGGTAAGTAGTCGCGGTGAAGTGATGTTACAATAATCACGAAGCGCTCAAACCACATTCCGATATTAACAAAAATTGAAATGATGAAAGTAGCAAGAAGACTTTTTCTGATTTTCTTAAACCAGAATAATTGAGGTGTAATTACGTTGCATGTCATCATCGACCAATACGACCACCAATAAGGTCCTGTAGCTCGGTTTAGGAAAGCATATTGCTCGTATTCCACTCCTGAGTACCACGATACGAATAACTCGGTTAAATAAGCAACACCTACAATGGATCCCGTAATGATGATGATTTTATTCATCGATTCTACGTGAGTAATGGTGATGTAGTCTTCTAGATTACAAACTTTACGCATTATTATTAATAGCGTAAGTACCATGGCAAACCCTGAGAAAATCGCACCTGCCACGAAGTAGGGAGGGAAAATTGTAGTATGCCAGCCTGGAATAACCGAAGTAGCGAAGTCCATGGATACGATGGTGTGCACTGAAAGTACAAGAGGGGTAGATAGCCCAGCAAGAACCAAAGAAACTTCTTCAAAACGTGACCATTGTTTAGCCGAGCCCGACCATCCAAAAGAAAGAATGCTATAAATCTTCCGCATTTTTGGTTTGGTTTGACGATCACGGATAGTAGCAAAATCTGGAATCAAACCAGTATACCAGAAAACAAGCGATACGGTAAAATAGGTAGAGATCGCAAATACGTCCCAAAGAAGTGGCGAGTTAAAGTTAACCCATAATGAACCAAATTGATTAGGAAGTGGCAACACCCAATAAGCCATCCAAACACGTCCCATGTGCATAACTGGGAATAACGCCGCACAGATTACCGCAAAAATTGTCATTGCTTCTGCAGAAC
>JBILCR010000380.1:0-2791 GCA_044353055.1 Flavobacteriales bacterium | reverse complement strand
CCAAACCTCATTTATAGCTCCAGCATTGATTGATAGTGTTACTGTGGGCGGTTTTAAAGAAGAACCCCAGCTGCGTATTTCACTTAATTCTGCTTTAGGAGCCGAATTTCTTTCCAATCAAGCCGCACTGGCTAATGCAGAATCGTTTGTAGCGTTCTTCAATGGACTTTACATCACTGCAAATACCCGAAACAATGCACCCGGTGAAGGCGCTATTTTAGATTTTAACCTTGTGGGCGGCGCACGTCTCGATTTATATTATCGAAACGACGGCAACGATAGCCTCAAAACATCATTTGTGGTGAATGAAAATTCGGCACGTTTTACCCGATTTAATCCTATCTATTCGCCCGAAGTTATAGCGGCTTTGAATAACCCAGAGGCAGGGAATACTTTGGGATATGTTCAAACTATGGCCGGGCTTAGGCTGAAAATGAGAATTACAAATCTCGATACCTGGAAAGATAACCGCAATATTCTTGTTCACAAAGCGCAATTGAGGATGAAAATAAAGAGCGGCTCCAATTCTTTTTATGCGGCAAATCCATTGCTTAATTGCGTGTTAAAAGATGCGCAAGGCAATCTCATATTATCGCCCGATTTATTGGTGAATAGCGCCACATACAGTGGGGGTGATTTTAACGAAAGTTCGGGTACCTACTCGCTCAATCTTGCCCGTTACCTACAAAGTAAGATTAACGGACTCATTAGCGATGATTATTTTTACATACAGCCCACAGCCACTGGAATATCATCTTACAGAGCGTTGATAAATGGTATTGAAAATTCAGAAGGACCTCTTACATTTGAAGTATTGTATCAGGTAATACCTGACTAAATTGAACTTAGCTTATGTGCGGAATTGTAGCATATCTCGGAAATAAGGATGCCTATCCCATTTTAATTAAAGGCTTGCATAGGCTGGAGTACCGCGGGTACGACAGCGCAGGTATTGCCCTTTTAAACAAAGATGAGTCTATTCGACTTTACAAGTGTAAAGGTAAAGTTTCGGATTTGGAGTCATTTGCTTCTGGAAAAGACACAACCGGATCACTGGGTGTGGGACATACGCGATGGGCTACCCATGGGGTTCCTGACGATAAGAATGCCCATCCACACTTTTCCGAGTCTGGCAATCTGGTAATTATTCACAACGGAATTATTGAAAATTACGCATCGCTCAAAAAAGAGCTTCAGAACCGTGGGCATGTTTTTAAAAGCGATACCGACACTGAGGTCCTCATTTATCTGATCGAAAACATTCAGAAAAACGAGGGTGTTGACTTATATACGGCCGTAATGACGGCGCTTAATCAGGTAGTAGGGGCTTACGCAATCGTTATACTTTCTAAAGATAATCCCGATTTGATGATAGGCGCCAAAAAAGGAAGTCCATTGGTGGTTGGAGTTGGCCAGGATCATGAGTTTTTTATCGCATCGGATGCTACTCCAATTATTGAGTACACGCGTAATGTGGTGTATTTAAACGATGAGGAGATTGTTTTGCTGGAGCGCGGTAAGGAAATGAAGATTAAAACCATCCGTAATCAGGATAAAACGCCTTACGTACAGGAACTTGAAATGCAACTCGAAACCATTGAAAAGGGAGGTTTCGACCATTTCATGCTTAAAGAAATACATGAACAACCCCGAAGTATTCGCGATAACATGCGGGGGCGTTTAAACATCGAATTGCGTGAGGTAACCTTGGGCGGGATTATCGATTATCAAAGTAAAATATTGAACGCCAATCGCATTATCATTGTTGCATGCGGCACTTCATGGCATGCCGGCCTGGTGGGCGAATATCTTATTGAAGATTTGGCGCGCATTCCGGTTGAAGTGGAATATGCCTCTGAGTTCCGATACCGCAACCCGATCATTACCGAAAAGGATTTGGTCATTGCCATTTCACAGTCGGGAGAAACGGCCGATACTTTAGCGGCCATAGAACTGGCAAAATCAAAAGGAGCTACCATTTTTGGAATTTGTAACGTGGTTGGAAGTTCCATCGCACGTGCCACACATGCCGGCTCATACACCCATGCCGGACCCGAAATTGGGGTGGCTTCAACAAAGGCATTCACTGCCCAAGTTACGGTATTAACCCTAATGGCTATTGTATTTGCGCATAAAAAAGGTACTATTCCGGAGCGTAAATACCATCAATTACTTTTTGGCTTGGATGCCATTCCCGGATTGATTGAGAAAATGCTTAAAACCGACGAACAAGTGCGTTATATAAGCAGTATCTACAAGGATGCAAATAATTTTCTCTATTTGGGAAGAAGCTACAATTTCCCGATTGCACTCGAAGGTGCCCTTAAGCTTAAGGAAATTTCCTACATCCATGCCGAAGGCTATCCTGCGGCAGAAATGAAACATGGGCCTATTGCACTTATCGACGAAAATATGCCTGTTGTGGTAATTGCACCAAACAAAGGAGCGTATGAGAAAATTTTAAGCAACGTGCAGGAAGTAAAGGCGCGCGGAGGTAAAATCATCGCCATTGTGACTGAAGGAGATACAGACGTTGCAGGTTTGGCAGATCATGTTATTGAAATACCCGAAACAGAGGAGGAATTGACACCTTTGGTATCGGTAATTCCGTTGCAATTATTGGCGTATCATATTGCTATTATGCGCGGCTGTAACGTAGATCAACCGCGTAATCTGGCTAAGTCGGTAACAGTAGAATAAAAAATAGCATGCGGTATTCCTTTCATATTGGAATACGTTAAAAGCAAAAAAGGCTGCTCAGATTGGGCAGCCTTTTTTTTCGCACTTTGGT
>JBILCR010000047.1:0-9683 GCA_044353055.1 Flavobacteriales bacterium | reverse complement strand
CCTTTGCTTTTCTGGTGTTTAGCTGGTCGTCGTATCAACAGAACGAGAAAAAGAAGCACGCGGTAATTTTTGCCGGTAGCATTTCGGTAAAAAGTGCTCCCGTTCAGTCATCGCTGGGTTTGTATATTCTTCATGCGGGCACAACTGTCGAAATTATTGATGAGCTCGGAGAGTGGGTAAAAATTAGGCTCGAAGACGGCAAAGAAGGCTGGGTAATTTTGGGAGATCTCGAAATAATCTGATCCCAGAATTAAGGTCTCTGTAAGAAACCGTTCCATTTTACCAATTTAAAATTTGAACGTACTTATTATCGGTCATTTCTCGATGGAATTACCTTATTTAATCATGTAATAATTTCGTTGAATCAGTTCCTTATTTAGGAAACTAGGGCATTTCGCTTTCGTAAACCTCTGTGATTATAAATTAATGAGGTATTGCAAAATGTTACTTTTTACCCCCCTAAAAAACAACTTTTCCCAGCTAGTGGTACTCCTTGTGTTGAGTTGCTGCTTTTCGCAGGGAATGGCACAGACTGCCGGAAGATTTAATAACTGGTATTTTGGTACCAATGCCGGTGTGTCGTTTGCAAGCGGAGCGCCTGTGGCTCTTACCAACGGAGCTTTGGTAACCACCGAAGGTTCGGCAAGTATCTCCGACGAAAACGGAAACCTGTTGTTCTATACCGATGGGGTAACGGTGTGGAACAGAAATCACGCGGCTATGACAAACGGAACAGGCCTTCACGGTCATTCCTCATCCACTCAATCTGCCATTATCGTTCAAAGACCAGGAAGTACCACACTATATTACATCTTCACCGCTGATGCCGACGCCGGTGTAAACGGAATAAAATATTCAGAGGTGAACATGACACTCTCTGGCGGACTTGGCGCAGTAACAGCCAACAAGAATGTATCGCTGCGCACACCTTCCTGCGAAAAGCTCACAGCCGTGAGGCATTGCAACAACCGCGATTTATGGATTGTATCGCACGATTGGAACTCAAATGCCTTTCGTACATGGTTGGTTACCGATGCAGGAGTTAACCTCACACCTGTTGTTAGCAACGTGGGGGTTACTGCAACAGGCGTTACTCAAGGATCGTACGGGCAATTAAAAGCAAATCCAGACGGAAACCGTTTGGTAGCAAGTTATTATGGGACATCTTCAGGTGGGGTTAACCGCTTAGAAACCTACGCGTTCAACAACCAAACCGGGGGGGTAAGCAATGCACTTACATTAGCAACAGATGTAGGTCTTTACGGCACCGAGTTCTCTCCCGACGGACGTATCGTTTATGCGGGTACCAATCAGGGCTTGTTACTGCAATATAACCTTTGCGCCGGGAGCAATGCTGCCATTGTCGCCAGTCGCTTCGTAATTGGAAATCTTGGACCGTTTATCGGCTCGCTGCAATTGGGCCCCGATAATAAAGTTTATGTTGCCCGTAATGCGGTTGCCTTATCAGTAATTTCAAATCCAAATGCAACCGGTGCCGCATGTGGTTATACTAATGGAGCCATTTCACTTTCGGGCCGCAGTTCGCGTATGGGCTTGCCTAATATGGCTTCATTCTATTTACGTCCCGATATTCAGCCGTTTACCGTGGCATCCAATTGCTTAAATGCCACATTTACCAGCCCAACGGCCGTAACCTCTTCAAACAGTTGTTCAGGTGCGGCCAATGCCATTCAATCGGTGGAGTGGAATTTTGGCGATCCTGCTTCAGGAGCATCAAATGTTTCAACTTCATTAAATCCAACGCATACATTCTCCGCTGTGGGTTCGTATTCGGTGCGCTTGGTTTTGAATTTGGGATGCTATAACGATACTTTGATTCAAACAGTTAATGTGAATGGATTTGTACTCAATACATCCACAACACCTGCTTCTTGTGGAGCTTCAAACGGTACTGCTACAGCAACACCTGCAGTAGCCGGAAGCTACACGTATTTATGGAACAATGGTCAGCAAACGGCCACCGCCACCGGTCTTGTCGCGGGCAATTATACCTGCGCTGTAACAGCTGCTTCGGGTTGTTCCAGTGTTGCCAGTGTTACTGTTGCTTCAGGTGGTTCGGTTCAATTAAATGTTAGTGCACCTAATATTTCGTGCCATGGAGCAACAACCTTGGCAACTGCCGTAGCATCTGGAGGTAGTGCTCCGTATTCCTATTTATGGAGCAATGGCTTGGTAGGTGCGTCTGTTGCATTGGGTGCAGGTGCTTATTCGGTTACCACAACCGATGCCAATGGTTGTTCGGCTACGCAAGCACTCAGCATAACACAGCCAGTGGCTCTTTCTGTAGCTCTAACTGCTCAAAATGCTTTATGTGCCAATGCTACAGGTTCGGCTTCGTCGTCTGTTTCAG
Organism: Flavobacteriales bacterium; assembly: GCA_044353055.1. GTDB lineage: Bacteria > Bacteroidota > Bacteroidia > M30B66 > M30B66 > CAMCXT01. The sequence continues at coordinate 7,312 of JBILCR010000047.1, read as the reverse complement.
GAGGCAATGCACCATACGCATATTCTTGGTCAAACGGATCCAGCGCCTCATCCATAACTAACCTTTCGCCTGGCAATTATTCGCTCACAGTTACCGATGCTTATGGCTGCCAGGCTTCATCAAGTGTTACTATTTCAGCTCCTGCTGTGGCTATTTCGGTGCAAACCAGTGTTGTAAATGCCGCATGTGCTGCATCAAACGGACAGGCTACTGCAACGGCGATTGGCGGTGCAGCTCCATATTCGTATTCATGGTCTAATGGCAGCATTACCCAATCCATAAGCAATCTTGCCGCGGGTTCATACCATGTTACCGTAACCGATGCTAACGGTTGCACAGGATCGGGTTCAGCTATAGTATCAACCTTATCGGCTCCTCAACTTAGCCTCAATATTACACAGCCTACGTGTTTCAACGGCACCGGATCGGCTGTGGCCACGGCTGCGGGCGGATCGGCCCCTTACACGATTGTTTGGTCAACAGGAACTTTTAGTAATTCGTTAAATGGCATACAGCCAGGAAATTATTCGGTTTCGCTTACTGATAACGGCGGTTGCAGCACCTCGCAGAATTTTAGTATTGTTGCACCGGCAGCAGTAACTATTTCTATCAATGCTACTTTGCCTTTGTGTGCAGGTGGTAATGCATCGCTTCAATCTACCGTTTCTGGTGGTGCTAGTCCTTACAGCTATTTATGGTCAAATGGTTCGCAATCACAAAACATAACTGCTGCTGCTTCAGGAACCTATTCACTAATTGTTACAGATGCCAACGGCTGTGCAGCTAATGCTTCAAGATCCGTAACCATGCCTGCAGCATTAAATGCAAGCTTTACACTAAATCAACCTGCATGTTTCGGTGCTACGGGTTCTGCGTCAATTATAGTTTCGGGCGGCACCACACCGTATTCTTATGTGTGGAGCAATGGCGCTTTAGGAACGTCAGCATCGGCACTTACTTCAGGCCCTATTTCGGTTACGATTACCGATGCACAGGGCTGCCAACTTTCTCAAAGCGGAACCATATCTGTTCCTGCTGTTTTAACCGCTCAAATTTCTTCACAGCAATCTACTTGCGGTGCCGCAAACGGCAGTATTTCGGTGGCGGTTAATGGAGGTACTGCACCTTATGATTATTCATGGTCTAACGGCGCTACCACAGCATCTCTGGCCAATCTGCCGGCTGGTGCTTATGCATTAACTATCACAGATAATGCAGGATGTACGCTTTCTCAATCGACAGATGTTCAAAGCGCGGGATCTATTTCGGTGGTGGCAAATAGCGTAACTGCAGTGCGTTGCAACGGCGATGCCAATGGGGTAGCCGAGGCTATTGTTACTGGCGGCACGGCTCCTTATCAGTTTGTATGGTCAAACGGAGCAACGCAATCTTTGGTGGGAGGAATGGCTGCCGGAACCTATTCGGTAACTGCTACTGATGCCAACGGATGTTCAGCCAGTGCGAGCGTTTCCATGATAGAACCTCAGGTGCTTAGCGTTCAGCTTCAGAATATGAATGTTACATGTAACGGAAGTGCTGATGGAAGCATCAGTACTCAGGTAAGTGGTGGAACCTCGCCTTACACGTATAACTGGAGCAACGGCGCTAGTACTTCTTCACTTTCGGCACTTTCATCGGGTTTATACCAGGTTGAGGTACTGGATGCCCAAAACTGTTTGGCCATACAATCGGTTACCCTATCAGAACCTGCAGCGCTAAGTGTTGTTGAAACCGTGGCTTCGATAGGATGTTTTGGCGCAGCAAATGGTTCGGTAAATCTTCAGATAAATGGGGGTTCTGCACCATTTAATACTACTTGGTCAAACGGATCCATCGGAACTACTCTAAGTAATTTAGGTTCAGGAATCTATTCCTACACGGTAACCGATGCCATGTCATGTTCAGTAAGCGGATCTGTAACCATTGATGAACCGAGCGATTTAGCTTTAGCTTCTGTAATTTCATTAATTACGTGCAGCACTGGTAATGATGGTTCTATCGAGGTGGTTCCTTCAGGCGGCACCGCACCGTATGTGCTTCTCTGGAATAACGGATCAAGCCAGTCACAAGTATCAAACTTAAGTGCGGGTAATTACAGTGTAATTCTTACCGATGCTGCAGGATGTGTGCACAGCGAAAACTTTGATCTTGAGGCTCCGGCTGCCATTCTAGTAAATGCCACTGCCACAGCATCTTCATGCATAGCCCCAAGCGGATCTATATCTGTTCAGGCCAATGGTGGAGCAGGCATCTTGCAATATTCGCTCAACGGAGCTGCTTCGCAATTCAATTCTGTATTCAATGCATTGGCAGCAGGCCAATATGACGTAACCGTAAGCGATGCTTCGGGGTGTAGTGTAACGTCATCGGTTACTGTACCTTCTCCAGCTAACCTAAGTGCGAATGTTTCTAATATTATCGGCGTTTCGTGTCCGGGTGTTACCGATGGCAGTGCCACGCTCGAAATTTTTGGTGGCACAGCTCCATTTAATGTATTATGGAGCTCCCAAGAAGTTGGAATGACGGCAAGCATGCTTAATGCAGGCGCGCACGATGTTACAGTTACCGATGCCGCAGGCTGCAACTTTACAGCAAATTTTGTAGTTGATGCACCACAAGCCATACAACTGATTCCTACTCTTTTTAATCCAACCTGTTTTGGAGCTTCGAATGGCAGCATCAGCATAAACACGGTTGGCGGAACCGGCGCTTTAGCGCTATTGTGGGATAACGGTATTACTTCATCTACTATTTCAAACCTTTCAGCTGCATCGTATTCCGTAATGGCCACCGATCAAAACGGCTGTACCGTTAAAGATACTTTCGAATTGGTTCAGCCTTTGGTTCTAGCGCAGGTAGCAGAGGTAGTTTCTGCAGGATGTAACAATAATGAGGGCAGCATATCACTTAATGTTAATGGAGGAACTGCTCCGTATAGTTTCTCATGGGCACAATTGCCTGCAATTATTACGGCTCAGGCAGGTAATCTTAATGCAGGATCTTATGCTGTAAGCATCACCGATGCCCAGCAATGTTCGCTGGATACGATCATTACCGTGGGTGGGGGAAACCCTGTTATTGCTGTCGTTGATTCTACTCATGATGTTCGCTGCTTTGGCCAATCAAATGGCTTCGCGTTTATTACTGTGAGCGGGGGTACTTTGCCGTATCAGTACGATTGGGGGCAAGGTGTTCAAAGCCAATTGCCGGTTTCTTGGTCGGCCGGTACATACCAACTTAGCATCAGCGATGCATCGGGTTGCGATACCGAAGTGTCATTCAGCATTCAAGAACCCGCTGCTCTCCAGGCATTACTTAATAGTACCCATGTAAGCTGTAATGGAAATGCCGACGGCATGCTCCTGGCCAGCGTTTCGGGCGGCACAGCTCCATATCAGTATGTTTGGTCGAATGGTGCCAATACGGCACAAATCGAAGACCTTTCTGCCGGCAGTTACGAGCTCACAGTTACCGATGCATCTTCATGTTTATTGCAGCTTTCGGCCGGTGTTCAGCAGCCACAATCCATCACTATTGAGTTAACGGCGGTTCATCCGGCCTGCAACACTATCGCAACCGGAAGCCTTAACGCAACGGTAAACGGTGGCACAGGACAGTTTACCTACTCTTGGAGCAACGGTGCATCGGCAGCGCAACTTGATGGCTTGACGGCGGGCTTGTATCAAGTTACTGTTAACGATGCAGCGGGTTGTCAAGCAGAGGCTTCTGCAGAGCTTATCAGTGCAGCGCCTTTTACCGTGAGCATCAGCGGCGACCGCGACATTTGTTACGGCGACCAAACCGTATTAACCGCAGTGTCTAGCGATATTCATGGCACGTATCAATACACCTGGAGCCACGGCGAGCAGGTACAATCGGTTGCTGTTATGCCTTCGGAGAATACTATTTTTACAGCGGTTCTTACCGATTCTACCGGTTGTTCGGCATTTTCAACGGCCGAGGTAAATGTTAAAGCATTGCCTCAAATTGAGGTTGTTACTAACGATACTGCAGGCTGTGCTCCGTTTTGTTCTTTGATTGAGGTAAACGGCACCGGTGCGAGCTACGCTTGGACTTTGTCAAATGGACAAACATTTAATGGTACCGAAAATCAGGTATGTTTCGAGCAGCCGGGGGTGTATTCAATGTCGGTAAACGCCAGCACGGCAGATGGATGTGCCACTACGTACCTGTGGAATAATACTATCGAAGTATTTGCCCGTCCCGATGCTTCGTTTACTGTAAGCGATAGTGATATCAGTCTCGAAGATCCTGTAGTTCAATTTAATAGCAACGTAGCTGGAGCCTCGAGCTACACCTACTATTTTGGTGATCCCAACAACAATTATGTAATGGCACCGCAAACGCAATACACGTATTCCGATACCGGTTCTTTCGAAGTAACTCTTGAGGTGAAAAATGATTACGGATGTTCAGATCAGGCGGTTCGTACCATTCATGTTGGAGGCTTTACCGCATTCTACATTCCTAATGCGTTTACGCCTAATGGAGATGGTACCAACGATGTGTTCATGCCTAAGGCCACCGGTTTATCGCCCGATGGATTTGAATTGAGCATTTACGACCGCTGGGGCCACGTGGTATTTGTTTCAACCGAATGGGGTAAAGGCTGGGATGGAACACTTAACGGTGTGCCCGTGCAAGCCGATGTATATGTGTGTAAAGTTCGCTATTTCGACAAAAAAGGCAGAATGAGCGATCAAATTGGATCGGTAACCATTTCTGAATAAGTTACTATCGACGCAGTAAGGTAAAAGATCCCATGGCGTTTGGTAAATCATTTAACAGGCCAAACTGAACCGGAGGTAATTTGTTCAACTCAATGGCTTTAGCTGCCGTTTTGTAAATGTGTTCGCTGCTTAAACACGTTCCTTTATGGTTAAAGGAATTTACCAATGCCTGCAAAAAAATCATCCGGCCTGCCGAGGAATTACCCGCAGGATTGTAAATAACTTGCGCCGATGCTGAATAGGCTGCTTTCGTTCCGCATTCGCTGCTTTTAACACTGCCCATTATTGGACTTACATCTTTGACTCCAAGACTTCCTCCCGCATGTATAATAAGGGTATGATTTACCTTAGGGTTTAGCGCCAAAATTTTTGTAACATTAGTCATGGCATAGAGCGATGCCACATGGCTTGTATCCCCGTCAACGGGTACCCAATATCCGCTGCCTTCTTTCGTCACTCCGATTCCATCATATAAAATTACTATAGAGGCGGCATCTAAACGGCCGACTTCGTTTTTAAGGAAGGCTTCAAGTTGTGTCGACAGGTCCATCAGTGTTAGATTTTTAAAGCGCTTAACCCGATGCAGCCTGTATTCTTTAGCATATTCTTCTATCTCATTTACAAATGAGGTGTTGCTGTCGCTGCGGCTTAATGTGTTGTATTTTAAATTTTCTATGGTAATGAGCCAAGTACGTTGTTGATGTTGATTGCCTAAGGCAGTATCGGTAATGGAATACTTTAGATGCTTTACAGATGCATTGCCAAAAACATCTACGGTTTCTACCGTAATACTGTCGGAGCTTAATCTACTTAATGTGTGATCAAAGCTTGGATTTATTTGATCTTTGGAAAAAGTTACGTCTTCGCCGTTAATGCGTATGGTTTTAATTAGACTTTCGTCGCTAATTCTTCCACCAAGTCGCAAGTCGCCCCAATCGAAAATCAGGTCGTTATTTCTGCCTTCGAGGGGGTATTGTATGTTTGCTACCGGTGCTGCTGTTTCGGTGCGGATTATTTTGCAAGTCCAGCTAGCGGTATTCAAATAAATATCGGTTGCCTGTATATTTATTTCGCGTGCCTTATCCAAATTTAGGGTGTGGCTAAATTCTGGATTGAGTTTCTGTTCGTCAACCTCAATACTGGCGCCGTTAATAATCAAACTTTTTATGGATGAGGCATCCATAATCATTCCCTGAAGTTCAATAGTATTGAGGCCACTTCGCAGCCAAATGGTATCTTTTAACTGACGGGGTTGCGCTATTCGAATAGTAGGCGCGGTTTCTTCCTTATTGGCTTCGTAATGAAGTTCGCTGGTTACGGCAAGTAACTTTGAATATTCTGCATTCTGAGGTTCCAGCTCCTTAGCTTTTTTCGCGTCCCTTAATGCACTATTTAAATCTTTGGCTGCTGTAAAACAGGCACATCGAAGCGCGTAGAGTTCGGCGCTTTGTGGTTTTTGATGGATGGCATTCCCTAAATCTGCAGCAGCAAGGTCAAACTGTGCCAGCTGCTTGTAAATTAATGCCCGCCGATAAAGAGCTTCGAAATTTTCACTATTTATGGCAAGTACTTTCTTATAATCTTCGAGAGCACGCTGAAGCTCTTTGTTTTCGGCAAACGACTTCGCTCTTCCAATAATATACTCCTGGTTTTGCGGGTCGCGCGAAATGGCTTCTGCGTAATTATAAATAGCCAGATCGAATTTGTACAATGCCCTCTGCGCTTTGGCAATTCCGGCATGGGCCTGTGCAAGCATATCGTTTCTCATCTTGCATTCTTCAACAGTTCTGCAAAAACGAATAAACTCATCGTAATATTTTTCGGCCACCTGGCTGTTATTGAGACTGTCGGCAGCAATGGCCTGTAATAGCAATGGTTCTGGATTCTCATCATCGAGTTCAACCGCTTTTCGCGCCGTGTTTATTACCTGATCGAATTGCTTGTTTTCAATTTGGAGGCGGGCTTTAAAAATCAACAATGATGCGTCCTTACTTTTTATGGCAATGAGCTGTTCCGTTAAGGCAATGGCTTCTGTAAACTTTTTGTTTTCTTTACAGGCACCGGCAAGCGCAAATAGAGCTTCATTGTTTTTGGGTTCGGATTTTACAACGTTTCTGAAGCTGGTTTCCGCCTCCTGCCAATTGCTTTGCTTTACGGCAATGTTCCCTTTAATCATCAAGGCATCGGTATTTTGAGGCTCCTGCTTTAAAACAGCTTCGATGATTTCTGAACTCTCTGCAACATTGCCTTCTTCAAGCAACGCTTTCGCCTCCTTTAATTGCTTTTTAACCGATTGTGCATTCAGATTACCGGCAAGCAAGAGTGAAATTGTGAAAGCAATAAACGTTCTAAATATCATGTTTTTAGTTGTGTGTAGGTTAAGCACAGCCAGCCATCTTCTTCCTGGCGGCCAGTGCAGCTGAAGCCTTTTGCCGTGTAAGCGTCGTGAATAATTGGTTCATCGGTAACTAAAAATCCACTTAAAACTATAGTTCCACCTGTGTTTAATGCCGCTGCATAATGGGGCAGGTCACGAACCAAAATATTTCTGTTGATATTGG